>NZ_VWPI01000070.1 GCF_015155755.1 Komagataeibacter sp. FXV3
TTATTATCCATATCCTGCACGGAACCGGTTACACAATATCCGTCCTGCCCTGCATGGCCGCTTTGTATGGTCCACCAAAACTGATAAAACAGGGTGACATTCAGTAAAAACCGCCTGAATTTCACACGTTAGGAAGATGACAATATGAAACATCACGCAGTCTGGTTCCTTTTTGCGTCTGTCAGCCTTCTTCCTGCCGTCGCCATGGCCCGTCCCACGCCTGCGCCCGTCCCCGCGGCAGCAACCGCAGCGTCACCGACACTGCCGCCGCTGACGGAATCAGATTCCACCTTTGCTGAAAACGTTTCGGCGCTGAACACATTTGAAATGACCATTTCAAAAATGGCCACGACACAGGCCAAGCGTCCGAAAGTGCAGGAATTCGCAGAAAAATCGCTGAAAATGCACACAGCGAACCAGAAAACCCTGTCCACCATGACGCTGAAGCACGGCCTGGAACTGCACAAGGACATGAGTTCGGACGAAACCGAGGTCGCAGACAACCTGAAGACCCAGAACGGGACCAAATTCGACCGCACTTACCTTGACCTGCAGGCCCAGGCGGCAAGCGATGCGCTGGCCATGTTCCAGAATGAAGCGGAATCAGCCAGTGACCCGGACCTGAAGGCCTATGCCTCCACCACGGCGGACACGCTTCAGGCCCACCTGAACGAAGCCATGAAACTCGGGGCCAGCAAGCCCACCCGGTAACCATGGCCGGCGGATCAGGATACCGGATTTACAGACAGGATCATTCATGACCATTCGCATCGACCGGATCGTGACCCGCGGCGGGGATACGGGCCAGACCTCGCTGGGCAACGGGGAACGGGTTGCCAAGGATTCGGCCCGGATCGAGGCCCTTGGCGCGCTGGATGAAGCCAATGCCATCATCGGCCTGCTGCGCGGCACCCTGCCCGCAGGCCGCAACGCCACCTTCATTGCATGGCTACAGGGACTGCTGTTCGATATTGGCGGCGCGATCTGCATGCCCGCCAAGCCGCCCCGTCCGCTTCCCCATGCGGCGGCCGCCCTTCAGGCCATGGAACATGAAATCGAGCGCCTGCGCGCGGATATTCCGCCACTGCGCAGCTTCATCCTGCCCGGCGGCACGCCTGCCGCCGCCCACGCCCATCTGGCGCGCACCGTCGTGCGCCGGGCGGAACGACGGCTGGCGACACTGGCGCGGCAGGACGATATCGGCACCAATATTCCCGCCTGCATGAACCGCCTGTCGGATTACCTGTTCGTGCTGGGACGACACCTTAATGACAACGGGGCGGCCGACCTGACATGGGCACCCGCTTCCCCTCCGCCTGACCTGAACTGAACAGGCGGGCCACCCGCATCATGCAGGCAGGCCGGACAGGTGCGCGCAGGCCTGTTCCGCCAGGATTTCCTGCGCTGCATTGACATCCAGCGCCATGACGACCTCATCATCCATGTCAGGTTCTTCCAGCGTCGCGAACTGGCTGTCCAGCATGGCGACCGGCATGAAGTGCCCGGTCCGTTCCCGCAGGCGTGGCGCGATGTCTTCCCGGCTCCCCTTGAGATAGACGAAACAGACATCCTGACCGCTGCCGCCAATATGTTCGCGGTATTTCCGCTTCAGCGCGGAACAGGTCACGATTCCGCACTGGTTCGCATCCCCCCACTGCCGGACCTGCTGCGCGATACGGTCCAGCCACGGGGCACGATCTTCATCCGTCAGGGGGATGCCGTTGCTCATCTTGGCGATGTTATGGGCGGTATGCAGGTCATCGCCCTCGATCACGGGCCAGCCCAGACGGTCGGCCATAAGCTGGGCCATGGTACTCTTGCCACATCCCGAGACCCCCATGACAATCAGCACGCATGGCCGGTTACCCTGCCGGAGCCTGCGTGAAAGGGAAACCGAAACGGCCTGCTGGTCAATGTTACACATTCCGCGTCCTGTCGGATGTTATCAGGGATAACCCATACCATCCCTTATCTGGACCAACCGCCCCCATGAAGGCAAGCGGCCTGTCGGCGGGAGACCATATGCCGCCAGAATATAAGGTGCTATTTTTATACACCAATTAAATGATATAAAAAATATATTCAAAATTATATTTATGAATTACTATACATTATAT
>NZ_VWPI01000071.1 GCF_015155755.1 Komagataeibacter sp. FXV3
TTATATTATTCCTTATCCCCTTGCATAAGTTGGCGGGAAAGAATTATATACTCAGTAAATCACCTAAAGACAGGCACCACTGGTATACTGGCTGTAGGAATAGATTCCTAAATATAATTTCAGCCACCCCCTTATGGTGCATTGATTATCGAGAGTTCCGCTGTGTCATCATATAATGATTTTCTTTCCTTCCCGAAAGAAGAAGACCAGAACGCCCATCGGGAAGAAGTGAATGAATCCGCATTCCGGCAGGCGCTTGAACGACTGGGCAAGGGCAAGCCCGCGCCGCGTGGCGCAGGCGGCGGAAAGGCACCGGCACCCAAGGCCCGCCCGGCCCGTCAGGCCGACCCCACGCAGCGCCGGCGCAAATTCGTACAGGATGGCGATGTCCGGGTTGAACATCACTCCCTGGCCACCGGGCGCACCACCCCACGTGCAATCCATGCGCAACAGGAAGACCGCGGCGAAATCGAGCAGTTGCGCCACAAGGTGCAGTTTGAACAGAAACTGCGCGAACAGGCTGAACTGCGCCTGTCGGAAGCACAGGCACAGATCCGTTCCCTGACCACACGCATTGGCCATGCCGATGTCATCACGGCGGAACACAAGGGAAAACTGGCGGCGCAGGATACGGAATTACTGGCCGTACGTGCGGAGCTATACAATACCCGTGAAGAAAACGACCAGTTGCGTGAAGAACTGACGCGCCTGAAATCACGACAGCGTGCGGCAGACCCCCGCCCCGCCCCGATACAGGCCACCGCCCCGCAGGACGAGACACCGGCGGACGAACCCGAACCCGTCAAGTGGTGGCTGCGCTAGGCGCTGGCGGCGCACCTGCATGCCCCCGGAAGCCCCACAACATAATCCGGCAGCCCGGCAACGTCAGGTCGGACTTGTCATTGTCGCGACATGTACCTCCGCCAGCTTGGCCATCCTGATCCTGCTGCCGCTGGTCAGCGGGCTGGTGAACCTGCTGCGTGATATACTTGGCGTGCTGATCCTGCCCTTTTCGTTCATGTTCGGGCTGGGCGGCGAAGGTGGCCAGTCGCCTGCCCTGTTACGCCTGCTGTCGGATATGGGCATGCAGACACAGGCCCACCCCCTGCGGCTGGGCGGGGCGGCCATACTGGAACTGCTCGCCGTTTTCCTGTTTGTCATTGCCGAACGGCTGGGCGGCCGCACGGGCTACATGGCGGCCTGTGCCGCGTCCGCCGGGGCCATTGGCCTGTCGGGACTGCCACTGGCCATGCCGCTGCTGCCCGCCATCGTGACGGAGGGGGTCTTCCTGCTCTGCCCCCCCTCGCCCGATCCGGACTGAGCGCGCGCCCACGCCCGCCATGGGTGTCAGTTCAGCCCATCGACAAAGCGCGCGATCCGTGCGCAGCTTTCCTTCAGGATATCATCGCTGGTGGCGTATGACAGCCGCAGGTAAGGCCCCTGCCCGAAGGCCGAGCCATGCACCACCGCCACGTGCTGTTCCGTCAGCAGGGCAATGGCGAAATCCTGATCCGTTTCCAGCCGGTGGCCACCAGCCGAAACACGCCCCATGCACCCCGCAATACCCGGATAGGCATAGAACGCCCCATGCGGCATGGCGCAGGTCAGCCCCGGTATGGCCCGCAATGTGGACACCACCATTTCGCGCCTGCCTGCATAGACCGCGCGCATCTGCGCGATAATGTCCGCCGGGCCATCAAGTGCTGCCGCCGCTGCCGCCTGGCTTATGGAACAGATGCCTGATGTGGCGCTGCCCTGTATGGCCGTCATGGCACGGATCAGGGGCGTGGGACCGCCCACATATCCCACCCGCCAGCCGGTCATGGCATAGGCCTTGGACACGCCATTCAGCGTCAGGATACGGTCCTTGAGATCCGGCGCCACGGCGGCAAGGGAGTGATGCCGCAAGCCGTCATACAGCAGGTGTTCGTAAATCTCATCCGACAGGATATGGACGTGCGGGTGGCGACGCAGCACCTCGGCCACGGCTTCCAGGTCCGCCTGTCCCATCGTCCCGCCGGTGGGGTTGTTGGGGAAGTTGAGGACAAGCCATTTGGTGCGCGGCGTGATTGCCGCTTCCAGCGCCTGCGCCGTCAGGCGGAAACCGTCAGCTTCGTGGCAGTCGGCATAGACCGGGGTGCCACCGAACATCTGCACGATCAGCGGGTAGCTGACCCAGTAAGGACGGGGAATGACAACCTCATCCCCCGGCTGCACCGTCGCCATGAAGGCATTGAAAATGACCTGCTTGCCCCCATTGGACACCATGATTTCGGCAGGCGCGTAGTCCAGCCCGTTTTCACGCGCGAATTTGCGTGCAATGGCGGCCTTCAGCGCGGGCGTGCCATCAACGGGCGGATATTTGGTCTGCCCGTCCAGCGCCGCGCGGTGGGCGGCCTCGATCACGGCGGCGGGGGTGGCGAAATCAGGCTCGCCCAGAGCGAGGGAGAGTACCTTCTCCCCCTTCGCACGCAGGTTGCGCGCGCGCTGGGCCATGGCGATGGTGGCTGGTACCGTCAGGCGGTCCATCCGCTGCGCAAACAGCGGATGGGCCCGGTCCGCATCCCTATCCATATCCCTTACCGCAGCCCGGCACAGAAACGCTGGATGCGCAGGCAGGCTTCCTTCAGGCTTTCGGTGTCGGTAGCATAGGAAATGCGGAAATGACCGGCAAACATGAATGCGCTGCCATGCACGGCGGCCACACCTTCCTCATCCAGCAATGCGGTGACAAATGCCTCATCCGTGTCGATCAGCGTGCCACCCGCGCTGGTCTTGCCAAGGCAGCCGACCAGTGACGGAAAGACATAGAACGCCCCTTCCGGCACCGGGCAGTGCAGGCCCGCAGCCTCGTTCAGCATGTTCACGACCAGGTCACGCCGCGCCTGATAGGTGCTGACCATGGTGCCGATGAAGTCCTGCGGGCCGGTCAGGGCTTCTACCGCCGCTGCCTGGCTGATCGAACACGGGCCGGATGTGGACTGGCTCTGCAGTTTGTTCATCGCGCGCGTCATCTGCACCGGGGCCGCGGAATAACCGATACGCCAGCCGGTCATGGCATAGGCTTTCGACACGCCGTTCATGGTCACCGTACGGTCGCGCAGGCGCGGTTCCACCTCCACCACCGTCGGTGCGCGAAAACCGTCATAGACTAGCTTGTTGTAGATATCGTCCGTCAGGATCCACACGTTGGGATGACGCAGCAGCACGTCACACAGGCCACGCATTTCCGCAGCGGAATAGGCGGCGCCCGTCGGGTTGTTGGGGGAATTGAGCAGCAGCCAGCGCGTGCGCGGGGTAATCGCGGTCTCCAGATCGGCGGGCTGCAGCTTGAAGCCGTTTTCCGCGCTGCACGGCACGATGACCGGCGTGCCTTCGGCCAGCGAGACGATATCGGGATACGACACCCAGCACGGTGCGGGGATGATGGCCTCATCCCCCGGATTGATGGTCGCAACCATGGCGTTATAGATGATCTGCTTGCCACCATTGGAGACGATCACCTCGTCCCACGTGTAATCCAGGCCGCTATCGGCACGGAACCGTTCGGCAATCGCGCGGCGCAGGGCGGGCGTGCCCGCGACATCGGTGTATTTGGTCTCACCCGCCGCGATGGCCTGCATGGCCGCCTTCTTGATCGTGTCCGGGGTGTCGAAATCCGGCTCACCGGCGGAAAGGCTGATAATGTCCTTTCCCGCCGCCTTGAGCGCACGCGCCTTGGTTGAGATGGCGATCGTCTGGCTGGGGC
This sequence comes from Komagataeibacter sp. FXV3, assembly GCF_015155755.1. GTDB lineage: Bacteria > Pseudomonadota > Alphaproteobacteria > Acetobacterales > Acetobacteraceae > Komagataeibacter. The sequence continues at coordinate 3,749 of NZ_VWPI01000071.1, forward strand.
TGATCCGGTCCAGCCGGGCGGCGGTAAGATCCATGATGTCAAGATCCATCAACAGTGAAAGACAGACCGGCACGCGGCCGGGCAACGGGCGCGTAGCCTAATGCGAACGCGCAGCGGTGGAAACAGCAGATATGTGATCGGGCCAGCCTGCAGCAGCGCATACCTGTTGTGGTGTCATGCCCGCCGCGCGCATGGCACGGATGGACACCGCGCCATCCCGCTTGGCCAGCCGCCGGCCCGTGTCATCGCACAACAGGGGATGGTGGCTGTAACATGGTGCGGGCCAGCCCATGACATGCTGCAGCAGGCGGTGCAGTGCGGTGGCGGCCATAAGATCCTCGCCCCTTGTCACCAGGTTTACGCCCTGCAACGCATCATCATGCGTGACACACAGGTGATAGGACGCGGGCACATCCCTGCGCGCCAGCACCACGTCGCCAAACAGTTGCGGCTGGCATGTGCGCGGGCCGTGGCCAAGGTCATGCCATGTCAGTTCCCGCGCCCCGGGCAACCGCATGGCTGCCGCCATGTCCAGCCGCAGCGCATGGGGCTTGCCCGCCGCAAGCCACTCCGCCCGCAGCGCGGGGTCCATATGCCGACACGTGCCGGGATAGACCAGCGTGCCATCGGGGGCGTGATGGGGGGCGCTGGCGGCTTCGGCAATGTCGCGCCGGGTGCAGAAACACGGATACAGCAGGCCACGCGCCTGCAGGTTGTCCAGCACCCGGCGGTAGTCGGGCATGTGCTGCGATTGCCTGCGCACCGGCTGTGGCCATGACAGGCCAAGCCAGGCCAGGTCCTCGTAGAGGTCGGCAATGAATTCGGGACGGCAGCGGACCGTGTCGATGTCTTCCACGCGCAGAAGGAAGGTCCCGCCCGACTCCGCAGCCAGCCGCCAGCCCCGCAGGGCTGATGCGACATGACCAAGGTGCAGGCGCCCCGTGGGGCTGGGGGCAAAACGGGTCGTGAATGCCATTATCGAATTAAAACAGCAGGATACCTGAAAACACCGTCATTTTCCTGTCTTCCTCCGTTCATGAAGGGCGTCCACAGGCCCCATGGCCATGGCTTGCCACGCCATGCGGGGTCTGCAATAGATTCCTGCAGTTATCTGACGACGACGCACAACGCAGGCGTTCGCTTCGCTACAGGATACGCCCAAGCATTGTGCGCGGCATTCGGAAAGGAATGCGTCCGTGCCCTGTGACAGTCAATACCTGCCCGCGCTGGTCCTGAACGCCGATTTCAGGCCGCTTTCCTACTTCCCGCTTTCGCTGTGGTCATGGCAGGACGCCATCCGCGCCGTCTGGCTGGACCGCGTATCGGTGCTGAGCGAATATGACACCGTCGTGCGTTCCCCCACCCACAGCCTGCGCCTGCCCAGCGTCATCGCGCTGAAGGACTATATCCCTTCCGCCCGCAAGCCTGCCTTCACCCGCTTCAACGTCTTCCTGCGGGACAATTTTTCCTGCCAGTACTGCAATACCCGCTTCCCGACACAGGAACTGACATTCGACCATGTCATCCCGCGCAGCAAGGGCGGCCGCACAAGCTGGGAAAACGTGGTAACGGCATGCAGTCCGTGCAACCTGATCAAGGGATCGTACATGCCCCATCAGATCCGCATGTATCCCGACCACACGCCCACACGCCCCACCAGCCGCAGGCTACAGGAAAACGGCCGCGCCTTTCCGCCCAACTACCTGCATGAAAGCTGGCGTGATTATCTGTACTGGGACACCGAACTGGAAAACTGAAACGGACCGGGGCGCAGGCCCCGACACGTTATTTTGTATAGCTGTAACCGTATTCGTCCGCCATCTTCTGCAGATCGGGCGCGCCGCGCAGTTTCAGCGGCAGCGGCTCGGCATGCTTGTGGTTCTTGCTGAAGACGAAGTTATGGTCGCTCATCCGCTGGCAGGTATTCGCCGCGATGGGAAAACTGAGCTGCATGGTGGTGCCCATCTGTTCACGCAGGCACTTCACATCACTTTCGAAGGGCTTGCGCCCGATTTCAGCGGTACAGCCGCATACCAGAACCAGCCCACATGCCAGCAGCCCGAGGCGGGCGGACATTCTTTCCACGATTTTCAGCTTCATTTCGACCCCGTCGCTTAAGCGGTGCCGACACTGCCACGAAAGTGCTGGTTGCGATAGGGGACATGAAAGCCATCCACGCCCTGCCCCGTTGGCAGTGCATAGGTCCCCTACCACCAAAGCCGGGCATGAAAGAAAAACATACCAGCCCATGAAATACAGCAAAGGACCTGCTGGCATTAACTGAATGCATAGGTGATATTACCGTGAACTGGATGACAGATCACGGTTATATTGCCACCCTCAGTCATTATTCTTATTTTTTCTAAATCGTGCCTGATATATAAAAAATACAAATACGACGCTGGTCCGGCTGTAAATTTGTTATCGGATTGCGTATGCACTGGCGTGCTGTGACACCGTCCCCATCGATGCCCTGAGGTAAAAGAATGAGATTACTGGCCGTTCATCCAAGCTCGCTCATGTACACGAAGGTCTTCCTGCGTCTTGAACCGCTGGGGCTTGAACTGGTTGCCGGTGCCGCGCGCAACAAGGGACATGATGTGGAAATCATCGACCTGCAGGTCGAGAAACATCCCGATTACTGGGAACGCATCGAGCGATTCCGCCCGCACGCCATCTGCTTTTCCGGCAACTACCTGGCCAATGTCCCCGAGATCATTGACCTGTGCAAGGAAACGCGCCGGCGCCTGCCCAACGTGTTCCTGTTCATTGGCGGGCACTCGATCTCGTTCATCGCGCGTGACGTGCTGGCACTGTCCGACGGGGCCATCAACTGCGTGCTGAAGGGTGAGGGCGACGCCACCGTCGGCCTGCTGCTTGAGGCATGGGAACAGGGCAAGGACCTGCTGAGCGTGCCCGGCGTCGTTACCATGGATGGTGAAGGCCCGCCGCCGATCTTCATCGAATCCCTTGATGAGGTCCGTCCCGCGCGTGACCTGCTGCAACACCGCCGCAAATACTTCATCGGCACGCTGGACCCGGCGGCATCGATCGAATTTGCCCGTGGCTGCCCGTGGGACTGCACGTTCTGCAGCGCATGGACCTTCTACGGCCGGTCCTACCGCACCGCCAGCGCCAAGGTGATTGGCGAGGAACTGCAGGAAATCAAGGAACCCGGCATTTTCATCGTCGATGACGTGGCTTTCGTCCATGCCGAACACGGCCTTGCCATCGCCGATGAGATCAAGCGCCGCAACATCCAGAAGGAATACTACCTCGAGACCCGCGCCGACGTGCTGATGCGCAACAAGGAAGTGTTCGCGGTCTGGAAGGAAATCGGCCTGAGCTATATCTTCATCGGGCTGGAAGCGGTCGATGCGGAAGGGCTGAAGCGGTTCCGCAAGCGCGTGTCGATGGACCGCAATTTCGAGGCGCTGGAATACGCCCGCTCGCTGGACCTGATCGTCGCCATCAACCTGATCGCCGACCCGTCATGGGATCGCGAACGCTTTGAGGTGATCCGCCAGTGGTGCCTGGAAATTCCGGACATCGTGAACATTTCCGTCACCACCCCCTACCCCGGCACGGAAATCTGGGAAAGCGAGTCCCGCAAGCTGACCACGCGCGACTATCGCCTGTTTGACATCCAGCACGCGGTCATGCCCACCACGCTGCCGCTGCGTGAGTTCTATGAAGAACTGGTCAAGACCCAGCAGATCCTGAACAACAAGCATCTGGGCTGGAGCGCGATCAAGGACACGCTGGGCATCGCCCTGCGTCTTGCGCTGCGTGGACAGACCAACTTCCTGACCATGATCTGGAAGTTCAACTCGGTCTTCAATCCCGACCTGCAGATGGCCGACCATGCGCAGAAGCCGGAATACGAAATGCCGCTGAAGCCGGAAGGCACCGATCAGAAAATTGATCGCAAGACGCTGTATGTCCACGGCCCTGCCGGCCGCAAGTCGCGCAAGCTGGATGATGATACGGAAAAGTTTGTGGATGAAACCCGCATGAGCACGGTTGACTGAACAGCCACGCCTCACTGCGTCCATGATCCGAAAGGCCGGTTGCTTCAAGCACCGGCCTTTTTTGCATGCCGACACCCACACCGTCCCGGTCACCTGACAGACCCAGACCCCGCCAGGAATGTGCCCCCGCCTGCCCGGCCAGAACTGCCATGACCCCGCGTAATATGATGCCATGGCCTGTTGCCTGTCGTCCCGGCAAGCCATGGGCGTAATACGCTGCGGGCACGAATCATGGCCGTTTACACCCCCAAAATTCGATAGCAATTTTATTACAAACGATAATATCATCAGGCCTGACTGATCCGGTTACAGCCCCTATCCATCAAGGTCGTGTGGCAGCACCGATTATGCCCAAGATGCGCTTCCGGTTTCATTTTCATGGAATAGGAGACTGCCTGAAAAATCAGCCTGGGAAACATCCGGCAATCATAAGGAAGTTTTTTGGTGAAGCTTTTTGAAAAAAGACGGTACCTGAAAACTTTTATTGTTTTTTATCAACAGGTTGTTTTCAAACAGTCTTTGAGATGAGGTGATGGCGTTAAACGCCCTTATCTGGTGTAATCGCTCCGGTTCTCAACCACAGGCACCCATACAGGCTGCCAGCAGGTGCAAAGGCGATCAGATCATGGAAACAATAACACTGAACATAAGCGGCATGACCTGTGATGGATGCGCATCCAAGGTCGTACACGCGCTGGAAGCCGTGGATGGCGTCTCGATGGTGGAGGTCTCGCTGGAACAGGGCAAGGCCTTCATCACCTATGACGGACGCACCACCAATCCCGACGACCTGTTCGCTGCCGTTGACGATGCGGGCTTTGACGCGGGTTACTGATCCGCATGGGCAGGCCTGATCGCCTGTCCCGTCCCTTCCGGCCCCAAAAGATAAGAAGTTTTTGGTGAAGCTTTTTCCCAAAAAATTTCAAGGAACGCCGCCTTTCTGAAAAAAGGCGGCACCCGGAAACTTTTATTCTTTTTTGCCAACAGGTTCAGGCTGGCATGGCGGCGGCAGCCTTGCGTATGGCCTGCGCCATGGCTTCCACCCCATTGCCCCGGTTGGTGGACAGTGCCTGCACCAGGCCAAGGTCACGCAGGAATTTGGGGTCCGTATTCAGGATTTCATCCCGGCTGCGCCCCGAATAAACCCGCAGCAGCAGCGCCACCAGTCCCGACACGATGGCCGCATCCGACGCACCAGCCAGATACAGCAGGCCATCACGCGGCTGCACTTCCATCCAGACCTGACTCTGGCATCCCGGCACGCGATGGGCGTCATCCTGCCATTCAGCGGGGAATGGCGGCAGCTTGCGCCCCAGTTCGATGATGTACTGGTACCGCTGCATCCAGTCATCAAACAGGGCCAGTTCCTCACCAATTTCCGCGATGGCATCTGCGGCGGTATCGTCCTCGGGCTTCACAAAGGGGTCGGTCATCATCTTTCCTGTTACGCAAGGCCTCAATGCTGGGCCGGAAAACGGGACGGAACACAAAAGGCCGCACCCTGTGGCGCGGCCCCCTGCACCGGCGGTTACTGCCCTACAGGATAAAGCGGCTCAGATCACCCTTGCGGGCCAGGGGCGCAACCCGGTTCTGCACATCTTCCGCCGTAATCACCACATCTTCCCCGCTCCGGTCGGCAGCGGTGAAGGACACGTCTTCCAGAAGGCGCTCCAGCACGGTGGCCAGACGCCGCGCACCGATATTTTCGACACGTTCATTGATGTCGGCCGCCAGTTCCGCCAGCGCATCAATCGCGCCATCGGTAAAGGACAGCGTGACCTTTTCCGTGCCCAGCAGGGCAACATACTGCTGCAGCAGCGAATGTTCCGGCTCGGTCAGGATCCGCCGCAGGTCCTCACGCGTCAGCGACGCCAGTTCCACGCGGATGGGCAGCCGCCCCTGCAGTTCGGGCAGCAGGTCGGACGGCTTGGCAATATGGAACGCACCGGATGCGATGAACAGGATATGGTCCGTACGCACGGGGCCGTATTTGGTGGAAACCGTCGTCCCCTCGATCAGGGGCAGCAGGTCGCGCTGCACCCCTTCACGCGAAACATCGCCACCACGCGATCCCCCTTCGGATGCACGGGCACAGACCTTGTCGATTTCATCAAGGAAAACGATGCCATGATCCTGCGCATGCGCCACGGCTTCACGCGTCAGGGTTTCGGTATCCAGCATCTTGTCCGCTTCCTGCCGGATCAGGGCGGCGCGGGCGGCAGCCACCGTCATGCGCTTCTGCTGCGGCATGCGGTTCATGAAACCCTTCATCATGTCGGAGAAGTTGATGACCGCGCCGGGCGTCATGTTCGGCATGTCGGACGGTGACGGACTGCCCCCTTCGGCAATCGAGATCTCGACTTCCTTGTTTTCCAGTTCACCCGCGCGCAGCATCCGGCGGAACTTGTTGCGCGTCTCGGACGAGGCCCCTTCCCCCACCAGCGCGTCAAGCAGGATGTCCTCGGCAGCCTGTTCGGCGTTCTTTTCAACGTCCTTGCGGCGCAGGTCGCGCAACATGTTGATCGAGGACTCGACCAGATCACGCACAATGCTTTCCACGTCGCGGCCGACATAGCCGACTTCGGTGAATTTCGTGGCCTCGACCTTCAGGAAAGGCGCCTGCGCCAGCTTGGCCAGACGGCGCGCGATTTCGGTCTTGCCGCAACCCGTCGGCCCGATCATCAGGATGTTCTTGGGCACGACCTCGTCACGCATCGCATCCGTCAGCTGCGCGCGCCGCCAGCGGTTGCGCAGCGCGATGGCCACGGCACGCTTCGCATCGGACTGCCCGATGATGTAGCGATCCAGTTCGGCCACGATTTCACGCGGGGAATGATTGGGGATTTCCATTACGCCGCTCCGTCCTGCGCATCCGCACCCAGTGTTTCCACAATGACGGAATGGTTGGTGTAAACACAGATGTCACCGGCGATCTTCATTGACCGCCGTGCGATATCGACTGCCGACAATCCCTCGATCCCCAGCAGCGCGCGCGCGGCCGACAGCGCGTAATTGCCGCCCGAACCAATGGCGATGATGCCGTCCTCGGGTTCCAGTACGTCGCCATTGCCGGTCAGGGTGAAGGAGCGTTCGGCATCCGCCACCGCCATCATCGCCTCCAGCCGGCGCAGGTAGCGATCCGTGCGCCAGTCCTTCGCCAGTTCCACGCAGGCGCGTTCAAGCTGGTTGGGGTAACGTTCCAGCTTGTTTTCCAGCCGTTCCAGCAGGGTGAAGGCATCCGCCGTGGCGCCTGCAAACCCGGCAAGGATCTGCCCGGTGGGGCCGATGCGGCGCACCTTGCGGGCGTTGCCCTTGATCACGGTGGCGCCCAGCGTCACCTGCCCATCGCCCGCCATGGCAACCTGGCCATCACGCCGGACACATAAGATGGTTGTTCCATGCCACCCGACAGGGTCATGGGGAGATGAATGATATTCTTGCATATCAATAGAAATAAAACGTTCTCACGCCAGCACAAGGGGCAAGACCACCCGGACAGTACGGCGCCCCTATGCCTCCTGCGGGGCGCGGTTCATGATCCGGTCGATATGGGCGGCCAGATCGGCACGGGTAAAAGGCTTGTGCATGACATTGGCGCTGCCCGCCGGCAGGGCGCCGGCATTGGCGTAACCGGTCAGGTACAGCACCCGCAGGCCGGGACGCAACGCCTGCAGGTGGTGCGCTGTCTCCAGCCCGCCCATGCCCGGCATCATCACGTCCATGATGACAAGGTCGATCGGTCCCGGCCCCTGTTCCATCGCCTTTACCGCGGCGGCGCCGCTGGCGTATTCGTGCACCTCATGCCCACGCGCGCGCAGGAAGCCCGCCGTCACTGCGCGCACGCCCGGTTCATCATCCACCACCATCACATGCAGCGCGCGCTGGCCTGTCCCCTCCGCCGAAGTCGTGGCCAGGGCGGCAACCGGGGCGTCCATGGCATTGCCGCCGCCCTGCACCGGCAGGCACAGGTCAACGCGCGTGCCCTCGTCAGGCCTGCTGCGCACCTGCACCTCGCCGCCCACGTGACGGATGAAGCCATAGATCATGGACAGGCCCAGCCCGGTTCCGCGCCCGACATCCTTGGTGGTGAAAAAGGGTTCGAACACACGGGCCAGCGTCTCGGGCGACATGCCGACACCCTGATCGGTTACCGAAACCATGACGTATTCACCGGGCACGAGGTTCGTGCCCGCCACGATTTCCTTCACCTGCTTCAGCGCCGTCGAAACCTTTATCAGCCCGCCTTCGGGCATGGCGTCGACAGCGTTGATGCACAGGTTGAGCACCGCCAGTTCCAGTTGTCCCGCATCGGTGCAGACCGGCGGCAGCATGCCATCCGACGCCGCCGTATCCACCACGATGGCGCACGGCGCGCCGCCGCTTTTCCCCTGCCGTGACACCACCGTCTGCGCCAGCAGGTCGTTCATGCCATGCAAAAGGGCGTTCACATCCACCGGCTCAAGGCTGAGGTCGCGCGGACGGCTGAAATTGAGCAGCCTGCGCGTCAATGATGCACCCCGCTGTGCGGCGGCGGACGCATTATCCAGCAGGCGCGCCATCGGCCCCGTTTCCGGCCCCATGTCGCGCACCAGTTCCAGCGAGCCAAGGACGGCGGTCAGCAGGTTGTTGAAATCATGCGCGATGCCGCCGGCCAGCGTGCCCAGCGCCTGCATCTTTTCCGCCTGCCTCAGGCGGGCCGCCATTTCCTGCTGGCGGGTGATGTCCCGGTTGATGACAACGGAACAGGCCGACCCGTCCCCCAGCGCGCCCAGCACGACGCGCGTGATCTCACGCCACCGCCCCTGCACACCGCCACGGATATGGGCGGGCAGTTCAACGGTTTCCTCGTCCCGTCCCTCGGCATGCAGGCGTTCATGCGCCGCACGGATCAGGGGCAGCAGGTCCGCGTCACACAGTTCCTCCTCCGTATGGCCAAGGCAGCCTGCGATATCACGACCATAGAAATCAGCGGCCTGCTGGTTGATGCGGATGAAGCGACCCTGCGCATCCTTGAACCCCAGCCCCGAACGCAGGTTGTCCAGCAGGCCATGCAGCAGCATGCGCTCGGTGCGCAGTTCACGTTCCAGCCGGTGGTAATCCGCCGCCTGCACGATCATGGCGCGCAGGGCGTCCGGGTCCCATGGCTTGTGCGAATAAAACGAAATCCGTCCCTGGTTCAGCGCCGCCGCCACCGCCCCGATATCGGCATAGCCGGTCAGCAGGATGGCCTGCGCATCGCTGTGCTGGCGCGCGCGCGCCAGCATCACGTCACCGCCCATTTCGGGCATGCGCTGGTCGGATACGATCACGTCCACGTCGTTGCGGGTGGCGAGGATGTCCAGCGCCTCGGTGGGGGATGTGGTGGACAGGACGGTAAAGGTATCTTCCAGCAGGTCCGTAAGCGCCACAAGGATCTCAGCTTCGTCATCCACCAGCAGGACAACAGGGCGCGGTTGCGTCGCGGGATTGGTGTTCATTGATCTGCAACTCCCTGCACGAAGGTCAGGATACCTCAGCGCGCTTGTTCGGATAATGGCCGGGATGCGGTTGTCTGTCCGTCATTCCCCGGACCGGGATTCCATGGCACGGAAATGGTGAAACGCGCCCCGCCCTGCGGCGCGCTGCCAACCGACAGGCTGCCCTGATGGGCCTGCACCACGCTGTAGGCGATCGCCAGCCCCAGCCCGGTTCCCGCCCCGACCGGCTTGGTGGTGAAAAACGGCTCGAAAATACGTTCCTGCACGTCCGGGGCGATGCCGGGGCCGCTGTCGGTAATGACAAAGACATAGCTGTCCCGCCCATCGCCATTATGCGCAAGGAACGTGTGGATATCGATTTCCCCTTCCGCGATCCCGCCACGGACAGACATATCATCAGGCTGAGCGGCAAGAATTGCATCGGCCGCATTGCTGATAATATTCATGATGACCTGATTGAGCAGCGCCGCCTGACAGTACAGCCGGTCCGGCGCTTCGTACCGGCGCCTGACCACAATGCCGCTGCCCAGCTTCTGTGTCAGCAGCGCCATGACGGTTTCCAGTGCCTCGGGCACGTCGATCAGCTGGAACAGCCCTTCATCCAGGCGCGAGAATTTGCGCAGGTTCAGCACAAGGTTCTGGATCCGCCGCAGCCCCATGTTCATGGACCCCACCCGGTCGCGGCATTTGTTCAGGATCGCGGCCCGGTCGTCATGGTCGGGATCGGTGCAGGCGGCTTCCATCCCGATCACGCGGTCCAGCCCGCGCGCCACCGTGTCCTTGTGCGCAAGGATGAAGGCCAGCGGGTTGTTGATTTCATGCGCGATGCCCGCCACCAGTTCACCCAGCGACGCCATCTTGGCCGTCTGCACCAGCTTGCCCTGCGTCTCGATCAGCTTGCGGTTGGCGTCGGCCAGTTCGCGGTTGGCCTGTTCCAGCGCCTCGGCCAGCGATGCCTTGGACGCGATGGCGGCAGCCTCCGCCCGTGCGCTCTTGACCGCGATCTCACGCGCCTGACGCTCGACCTCGATGCGGCGCACGTCATCCTGCAAAAGCTTGCGGCGCACCAGCACGCGGATGCGCAGCGCCAGCGCCGCAGGCCCCACATCGCGCGAGACAAGGTCGTCTATCCCCGCCTCGAACACGCGGGCCGAAAACTCCTTCGCATCGGGCCGGGGCGCGCCATCCACCCCCAGGATACGCGGCGGCACGTTGCCCGACAGCAGGTCCTCCTGCCGCCATTCATCAAGTTTGCGGCACACCTCCAGCCCGTCGAATTCCCGGCAGGCCAGATCGATCACCACGCAGTCGGGCACATGGTCGGGATCATGCAGCAGCGATGGCCTGAGCCGGGACGGGTCCGGGCACAGGGTGACGATATGCCCGTCACGCCGCAACTGGTCGATCAGTTCGGGCACCGCGCGCCGGTGGGCCGGTTCGGGGGCGATGACCATGATCCGCGCGCGGCGGAACACGCGCTGCGGCAGGAGGGATGGCGCATGCGCCGCATGTTCACGCAGCAGCGCGCGGATACGGAAAACGATCAGTGCGGGATCGGATGATTTGGGGATATAGGCATCCGCCCCGCTTTCCAGCCCCTCGCGTTCCAGCCCCGGTTCGATCCCTTCCGTCAGGATCAGGACGGGAATGGTGCGCGTGACCGCGTTCATGCGCAGCTGGCGGGCCAGTTGCCCGCCATTCATGCCCGGCAGGTGGTAATCGGCAATCACCAGCCCCGGCAGACGTTCATCAAGGGTATCGAGTGCTTCTTCCCCGCTGGCCACGCGGTGGACGTGAAAGCCGTGGCCTTCCAGCATGCGGCGGATACGCAGGGCCTGCGTGTCCGAATCCTCCACCAGCAGCAGGGTGTCGGCATGGTCCTGTTGGTCAGTCAGCGGCATCGGTGCGTCATCATCCTGCCAGGGGGTCTTCGGAAGGGATCTGGCCACCTGCCACGATCCGGAGAATATGCGGGGTGATTTCATGCACCGGCAGGCTTATGCACGCAGCCCCCGCGCGTTCGGCGGCGCCGGGCATGCCATGGATGACGGCGGTACTGCGATCCTCGACAATGGTATAGCCACCGGCACCACGGATACGGCCCAGCCCCTCCACGCCGTCTTCACCCATGCCGGTCAGCAGCACGCCAAGGCTGTCCGCGCCAAACACGCGGGCCACGGAAGAAAACAGCACGTCGGCCGATGGCCGCTGCCCCTGCACCAGTGCATCATCATGCAGCAGCACATCGCCGCGCGGGCCGACCGTCATGTGCCGGTTGCCCGGCGCCACCAGCACCCGGCCGCGTTCCAGCGGCATGCCGTGCTGCGCCAGCATGACCGGCAGGGCCACATGCTGGTCCAGCCAGGCCGCGAACCCTTCCATGAACGACTGGCCCATATGCTGCACCAGCACCACCGGCAGCGCGAAATCCGCCGGCAGGTCACCCAGCACGCGGGCAAAGGCCGTAGGCCCCCCGGTGGATGCCGCAAGGGCAAGGATGCGCGGGCGGATTTCCAGCGGGCGCGTCCACATGCCCTTGTGCCGGAAGGGTTCGGCCTGCATCAGGCGGCGGCGGATCACGGGCACCTGACTCATGATATACAGCTGTGTGGCGATCCCCTGCGCCACGGCCGCACCTGCGGTGCCCGACAGGCCCTGCGGCTTCTCGATCACCGACAGCGCCCCCGATCGCAGGGCATTCATGGAAACCTGCGTCGCCTGCGCGCCGACAGTGTCACTGACGATCACGATGGGGGTTGGGAAATGCGCCATGATCTGCCGGGTCGCTTCCAGCCCGTCCATGCCGGGCAGGCAGATATCCATGGAAATCACATCGGGGCGCAGGCGCGGGACAAGGCGCAGCGCCTCCTCCGCCGTTTCCACGGCCTCCACCAGTTCCAGACGCGGGTCGCCCGCCACCACGCGCATCAGCAGGTGGCGCAGCACCGCCGAATCCTCCACGATCAGCACGCGGCGCGGGGCCTGGGGCGTCATATCGTTCACAACAGCCCCTTTATGGTATCGATCAGTTCACCCTGATCGAATTTCTGTTTGGTCAGGTAGGCGCGCGCACCCCCTTCCATGCCCCGGCGCACGTCATCCCCCTCATCACGCGATGTCATCAGCACAACCGGTATGCCCGACAGATGGGGGTCGGCCCGCATGGCCGCCAACAGGGCGAAGCCATCCATGCGCGGCATTTCAACATCCGTCACCACAACATCCACATGCCGCGAGGACTGCTGGAGCATCGCCAGCGCTTCCTCCCCATCCACCGCAAGGCAGACATCGTAACCATGGGACTGCAATATGGTTTTCTGCAGTGTCCGGGTCGTGATCGAATCATCCACCACCATGACCAGCGGCGCATGGCGCACGGGCACCACGGGGGCGGCTTCATCCACGTCACTGAAACAGACGCCGTCGCCATTGCCCCGCAGCCGCCAGCGCGCGAACAGCCGGTCGGGGCTGAGGATGAAAACCGGCTGGTCCTCGCGCTGCCAGGCGATGCCGGGCACCAGTTCACTATCCAGCCCCACGGCGGTCGCATCCGACACCAGCAGCGTGCGTACATCCACCATGCGTTCCACCGCAAAGCCGCAGCGCACGCCATCCACCTCCATCACCACGACGCTGACCGCGCCATCGCGCACGGGCAGTGGCGCGTTCTCATCCCCCACGAAGGCCCGCAGCGGCACCAGCGGCACCAGGTCCTCGGCCTGTTTCCTGGCCTGGCCGGCCGCAGGATGCGTGCCGCCATGGGGATGCGGCACCACGGCGAAGGGCGCGCCATTGAGCAGCCGGATCTCATCACGCCGCACCCGCAGCAGGTGGCGGATCACGCGTCCGGGCAGGCCAAGCGACTGCCCGGCATTTTCCACCAGCAGCACGGTGCGCTGGCGCTGGGACACCGGCACGGTCAGGGTGACGGTCGTGCCCGCGGGCTGGCGCTGTTCCATGCGCACGGTGCCATGCAGGGCGCGCGCGGCTTCGGCCACCACCGACAGGCCAACCCCGCGCCCGGCCAGCTTATCGGCCTGCCCGCGCGTGGAAAAACCCGGTTCGAACACGCGCGCCAGCAACTGCCGCGCATCCAGCGGCGCATCGGCATGGACCAGCCCCTGCCCCGCGGCCCGCGCGGCGATGGCCTGCAGGTCGGGACCACGCCCGTCATCACTGACCGCAACCTGCAGCCGCACGCCCGTCAGGGTGACGGCGATGGTAATGTTCAGGCGTTCGGACTTGCCTTCCTTCAACCGCTGGGCACGGCTTTCATGCCCGTGCACGATGGCGTTGCGCACAAGATGGACCACCGGGTCGCGCAGGGCCTGCATCACACGGCGTTCGGTCTGGACCTCCATGCCGTACATGTGTACCTCCACCCCCGCATCCGGCCCCCCATGTTCGCGTGCGATGCGCCGGGCCATGGCGGCAAGGGAGCCGAACACGCTTTCGGCGGGCACGAGGGTCACCGCATGGACTTCCTCCCCCAGTCGCAGCAATGCGCGGTCGATCTGCCCGGACATGAGTTCACGCTCGCGCCCCACCGTCATGAGCCTGCGCGTCATGCGCGCGAATTCGGCCACGGGATCGGCGCGCATGCGTTCGGGCGCGTGCATGACCGCACGGGATTCATCAAGCAGATCCATCACCTGCGCCCATAGCCGCTCATGCCGTTCAGCCACGGACATAAGGTCATGCACCGCCGAGGCCAGCGCATCGAGCCGTGCGACAGGCACCTGTACATAGGCCGGGTTTTCCATGGCCGTGGTGGCGGGTGCCTCCTCATCCGGCGCATGGACGTCCGCCCCCGCCGGGGCGGCGGTCATCAGCAGGTCCACCTCATCAAGTGTATCGGTAATCGCCTTCAGATCGGCTTCATCCGGCAGGGCACGGGTCGCCTGCAGGGCCGACAGGCGGTTTTCCAGCGCGTGGGCCACCCCTTCGACCACCGGCAGTTCCACCGCGCGCGCCGCCCCCTTGAGCGAGTGGACACGCCGGAAGATTTCCGCCAGCCCCTGCGCATCCGTGCAGCCGGTGGCCACGATACCGCGGATCACACGCAGGTGGTCGCGGTATTCCGCATCGAATACCGCCAGAAGTTCGTCGCGAAGGGTGTCCACGGCCCGGCCGTCAGGTCTGGTAACGGGCGGAAATGGTCAGAAGCTGTTTTGACAGCTTGCCAAGGTTGCTGGCCGAGACCTCCAGGTTGCGGGTGCCCGCCGATGTCTGCTGGCTGGCCTGTCGGATGCTCTGCAGCGCGGTCATGACCTGTTCAATGCCGATCTGCTGCTGGTTGGTTGACGCCACGATCTGCTGGAAGGCATGCACGCCTTCCTCGATCCCGCCGGTCATGCGTTCGATGGTGCGGTAGGCGATGTCGGTGCGTTCCTTCCCCGCCGAGACACGCTTGACCGCTTCCTCCGTCAGCATGACGGAGGTGTTGATGCCGCGCTGGATGTCACCAAGGATGGCGCGTACGTTCTGCGTCGCATCGCGCGACTGGTCGGCGAGGATCTTCATTTCCGCCGCCACCACGGCAAACGACCGCCCGTGCTCGCCCGCCGCGGCTGCCTCGATCGCGGCATTCAGCGCCAGCAGGTGGGAGCGTTCGGACAGGTCATTGACGGACGCGATGATTTCGCTGATCGCCTCGGTCCGTTCGGACAGGGCCACGATGTTCGACGCCACGGCTTCCGCCCCGTCATGGGTATGGGCCATGGCGCGGGCCGTTTCCTCCACCGCTTCCAGACCGCTTGCGGAACTGTGGACGATCACCTCCGCCGAGGAAATCACCTCACGCGCGCGCTTGCTGATCTGGGCACCCGAATGGGTGATTTCATCCACGGTGGCCGCTGTTTCCTGTACTGCGGCGAACTGTTCCTCCACGCTTGCGGCCTGCTGCTGGGTGGAAGCGCGGATTTCGGCCACGGCGGCGTCAAGGTTCTGCGTGACTTCCCCGCTCTGGCGCGCGATTTCCCGCAGGCCGTCAATCATGCGGTTCAGGCCGGCGGCCAGGCGGGCGACCTCGTCACGGTCCTCGCCCATGCCGCCCACCTTGGCGCGGGTGGCAAGGTCGCCCTGCCCCACGCGTTCCATCACATGCATGATGGACGAAATCGGTTCCATGATCGACCGCCGCGTCCAGAAAGTCACGATCAGGGCCACGACAACTGCCCCCGCCATGCCGATGGCCAGCGAACGGCGGCTGTAATCATATGATGCCGCCCCCTGCGTTTCGGCCACCTGCACCCCGTGATCCAGCAGGGACGCCGCCCGCCCCACCAGCAGGTCTATCGACTGTTCGCGGTTGTCGATACGCGATGCCTGTTCGCGCACGCCCGCGTCATTGCCCGCGCGTATGGCCTGGAACAGCATGGCCGCGCCACGCGTATCCATCTGGAACTGCGCGGAAATATCCCGCAACTGGCTGGCGACGGTATTGAACATCTCGCGCTGGTCGTCGCTGCGGGCCAGCCTGCCCCCTTCCTCCGCGCGCGACAGCACGCCCGCCAGCAGCCTGTCCGCGTCGCGCGCCTTTTCATCCCATCCGGCTATGGCGTCTTCCAGTACGGTGGGGGCGGTTTCGAAATCATGCGCGTAATAATGCGCAAGGATGGCAAGCCTCCGGGCGACAAGGTCGTTTTCATTGGCGCGGATATGCGTCAGTTCACGATAGACCGACAGGTCGCGCGTGACGATGATCGTCATTTCATCACGCACCTCCCGGATCTGTCCCAGCGCGTAGATACCCAGCGATACCATCAGCAGGACACCGACCATGAAGCCGAACAGCAGGCGATTGGCGATTGTCACGGTACTTCACACTCCGACATAACGGGAAGAAAACAGGCGCGCGGGATCAATGACGGTCAGGCTGCGCCCATCGGGCAGGCTGGCCTGTGGAAAGCCCGAAGGCGTCAGCGGCGTGGGCGTGCCCGTGATTTCCACGGTACCCGCGGCACCACTGGCCAGCAGGCCGATGCGCCCCAGCGGAATGCTGGAAACCGACCGCAGCAGCAGCATCACGCCGGGCGCCTCCAGCGGTGCGCCGCCCAGCAGGACCGAAAGGTCGAATACGGTATACAGGTCAGCCTGATAGCCATGCACGCCGCGCACGCCGGGTGGGCAGTCGGGCCTGCGGGGCATATCACTCCAGACCGGATCGGTCACGCGCAGCACGGCATGCAGGTCCACCCCGCAGGCCTGCCCCGCAAGGTCCAGCATGACCAGCAGCCGCCCCGCTGCAGCCCCTGTGTGTTCCTGCCCGCGCGCGGCCATGATCTGCGCGCGTTCGTGCAATACCCGGCGGGCGAAGGCATCCCTGCCGGATGGTGGCGTGATGTCGTGGTTTTCCGTCACGATGTCACCTGTGCATGACGGATTGCCGGGGCCTCACTGGCCTGTCGGGCCAGACGCAGCAGGCCCCCCGCCGTCATGCCATCCCCATCGGGCAGCACGGTAGCGGGCGGGCAGCGGCGGGCCAGTTCCATCATCTGCAGGCGCAGCCGGTTTGCCTCCACCCATCCGCCCGCATCTTCCAAAAGGCGGGCAAGGTAGCAGCGCGCCATGACATGGTCGCGGCACAGGTAAATAACCCGGCGGAACGATTCCTCGGCCTGCAGCAGGCTGCCTTCACCCCATGCCAGCACGGCAAACAGGAAATGGATGCGGGTATCCATGGGGTGGCGCAGCAGGTGGTCACGGCACATGCGCATGGCCAGCGGAACCTGCCCCGTATCCGCAATCTGCCGGATTTCGGCAGCGACTGGCGTGCTGTCCACGGCGGGCATGGGCACAAGCGCGCGCGTGGGCCTGCGCCGGGACGTATCGCCTGCGACTGGCGCATCCGGCACGTCCCCACCTGCCTTTGCGGGCCGGCGAAATGCCAGCGTGCCAGGCAGGCGCACGGTTTCAAGGCTGGGCGCGAAACAGGAAACGGGTTCGGAATGCCCCAGCAGGATCCAGCCCTGGGGCGCAAGTCGGCCCGCCATGGCATGGACCAGTGCCTGTGCCTGTGCCTGCGCGAAATAGATCAGCACGTTGCGGCACAGGATCAGGTCGAATGGCCCCGGCGGCCCGCCATCAGGCCGCAGCAGGTCAAGGACATTGCCGTAACGGAAGCGGACCATGCGGCGATAGCATTCATGCAGCCGCCATATCCGGGGACTGACGGGGGTGAACCACGCGGCACACTGCGCGGGCGCTATGTCACGCAGGGTCCATGCGCTGAATTCGGCCTGACGCGCCTGTTCCAGGGCGCGGGTACTGATATCGGTGCCCAGGATTTCGATATGCCAGTCAGCGGGGTTCATCCCCGCTTCCTCCAGCAGGCGCGTCAGCAGAATGGCGATGGAATAGGGTTCGGCCCCGTTGGAACAGCCGACACTCCATATCCGCAGGTGGCGCGTGGCGGCAGCCCGGCGGATCAATTGCGGCAGGATGGTGCGTTCAAGGGCCGCGAACTGTTCGGCATACCGGAAGAAAAACGTCTCCCCTATGGTGATGGCGGATTCAAGTTCCCGCCATTCCCTGTCGCCCCGCGCCCCATCGGCCAGCAGGGCAAGGTAGTCATGGCAGGTACGAAAGCCATGCAGCGCCATGCGCGCGCCCACCACCTGTTCCAGCAGATCGGCCTTGTCCATGTAGTAATGCAGCCCCGTGCGGCGGGTCACCGCATTGAGCAGGCGCCGCAGGCCCGCGGGGGGAAAGGCTGCCGGTCCTGTCATGAACGTCCTTCCCCATGCCCGTCGCCGGGCATGTCGGGTTGCGGTGTATCGATCGCGGCCCACAGGGTGGCGCGCGCACGGGTACGTTCCATCAGGGTGTCCAGCCGCATGCGTTCATCATCATTGATGATGTCGGTCATGCGCAGCATGAATGCAATGCCACCATCCGCAAGTTCCAGTTCCCGCCCGGCGTCCGTCCCCCCTGCCATGTCACCGTCAACCGTGGCAGGGGCAACGGGGGCGGGCTGCCGCGTGACCGCGCACACCGCATCCACCAGCAGGGCCACGCTGCCCCCGCCGGGCAGGTTGCACAGCAGCAGCGGGCAGTACAGCAGGTCAACAGGCTGGCGCACCGCCTGCGTGCGTTCCCCCAGCAGCACGCCAAGGTCGATCACCACCACCATGGCCGCCCCCAGCCGGAACCAGCCCGATACATGCGGCAGCGCCACGGCCACCGGCATGAGTTCGGGCACGGGCATGCATTCCCTGACCACAAGGCCCGCGGGCAGGCCATACTGCCGCGAACCGACGCGAAAGATCATGACGGGCGGCAACGGCGGCCGGCCCGATCCATATCCCTTACCCTGCTGTGGCGTGGCGTTATCCATTAGCGACGGCGCACCTGCTGTTTCCCATATGCACAAGGCAGAAGTTTGCATTTAATACAAGCGGTCGCTACCTCGGTCTGGAATGCGTTTCCAACAATCCGGGGAAGCAGCACCCATGACCGGAGTCTTGTTTTAATGGACAGTCCCTTTTCCAACCAGCAGCATGATCGCACGCTGCCCCCTGCCACCAGTGCTGCGGGCGGGATGAATATGCCGCGTATCGTGCGGCTGGCGGTATGGTCGGTTTTCTACTTCCTGTTCTATCTGGTGCAGCAGGTATCGGAACTGGTCGCCCCCCTGGTCCTGATCCTTGGCATCGGGTGGAGCGCGCTGCCCCATATCATCGGGATCGTGAACGGCGCCGTGGGCAACGACCCGCAGACACGCGACATGATCGCGCATGTCACGCATTCCATTCCCGACCATCTGGAGGTGGGATCCCACCTGCTGACCCCCTCCTCGCTGGTCTTTGACGGGCTGCTGCTCATGGCGGCGGCGGCGCTGTGCGCCACGCTGTCCACCATTGCCGCGCGCACCATGTAAAGACAGGCAGGGCCGCCCGCATGTTCCGCCTGCATGATGTCAGTTACGCCCATGGCGGCAATGCCGGGGTGGCCGCGCTGTCACATATCAGCCTTGATGTGCCGCAGGGTGAATTCCGCTGGCTGCTTGGCCCGTCGGGTGCGGGCAAGTCGTCGCTGCTGTCCATCCTGTCGCTGGAAGTGCAGGCCAGTGCCGGGATGGTGGAAATACTGGGCGTGCCGGTCATGCAGGCGCGGCGCAGCAGTCTTGCGCGCCTGCGCCGCCGCATCGGGACGGTGTGGCAGGATTTCCGGCTGCTGCCCGACCTCAGCGTGTTTGACAACGTCGCCCTCCCGCTGCGCCTGCAGCACCGCGCGGAAGACGAGATCGCCCATGAGGTGCACGCCATCATGAAATGGGTCGGGCTGGAAAACCGTCTGGACGCGCGGCCGCTGCAGCTTTCGGGCGGCGAGCAGCAGCGGGTCGCGATCGCGCGCGCGGTGATCTACCGTCCCGCCCTGCTTCTGGCGGATGAACCGACCAACGCGCTGGATGAACGGCAGGCGGGGCGTCTCATGGCCATGTTCCACCGGCTGGCGGAACTGGGCACGACCATCGTGGTGGCTACCCATAACGACGCGATCGTGGAAAAATATCCCGCCCCCGCCATTGAACTGGCGCATGGCCACATGGTGCGGGATTACCGCTGATGGCACGCAGGCGCTATCATGACGGGCTGGCCCTGCATCAGGCCTTGCCGGGGCAGTTCCTGCCCTTCCTCGTCGCGGCCATGTCCTTTCTTGCCGCGCTGGCGCTGGCGGGGGGGATTGCGGCACATGGCCTGTCGCAGCGCTGGACCCATGGCGCAGGGGCGGTCACGACCGTGCAGGTGCCCGGCCCCGATGACCCGGCGGCCGGCACGGGCACACGGATCGCGGCCGTGCAGGACATTCTGGCCCATGCCCCCGGCATCATCACGGCGCACCGTCTAAGTGACGCGGAACTGCGCAGCCTGCTGGCCCCATGGATCGAGCAGACGGGGGACGCGTCCCTGCCCCTGCCCGCCGTGATCGAGGTGCATACGACAGCCGGACAGGACCCGATGCCGCCCCTGCTGCCCCGACTGGAAGCCATTGCCCCCGGCGTGATGGTTGAACATGACAGTGTATGGAGCGACCGGCTGGCAGCCCTGGCTGCCAGCCTGCAGGCCTGTGCGCTGCTGTCCGTAATGATCGTGATGACGGTGGCGGTGTGCGTGGTCATGGCCGCGACGCGCGCGGGACTGCAGACCCGGCGGCAGGCCATTGCGCTGATCCACTCACTGGGGGCGATGGACAGCTATATTTCCGGGCGGTTCGCATCGCGCGTGGGACTGCTGGCGCTGGTGGGGGGGCTTGGGGGCAGTCTTGCGGCATTGCCCATGCTGCTGGCCATGTCGCATCTGGCCGCTCCCTTTGCCGCCGTGACCGATGCGCAGGCCACGGCCCCCATGGACTGGCGCGATCCCGCCGCATGGGCGGACATCGTGCCGCACGCGCTGTTATGGATGCTGCTGGCGCTGCCGCCCGCGGCAGGCATGACAGGCTGGGTCACAACCCAGCTGACCGTGCGGGCATGGCTGCGCCGCCTGCCATGATACGGCCGCCACACGGCAACGGACGACCATCCCCCTTCCGCCGCAGGCTGCTGGCCACGGGCGTACTGGCCACCCTGCTGGCATGGATGGCGGGACTGGCATGGTTTACCCGTGACGCCATGCGCCCCCCCGCGCGGCCGCCGCATGTGGACGGGATCGTGGCACTGACGGGCGGACACGGCCGGATTGATGAATCCCTGCGCCTGCTGGCGGAAGGCGACGCGGACCGGCTGCTGATTTCCGGCGTGGACCTGCATGCGACGCTGGGCGATTTCCTGCGCCACCAGCCACAGCCCACGCCACTGGCGTTATGGATGCGCACGACACTGGGCCACAGCGCCACATCCACGCTGGGCAATGCAGATGAAACGGCGGCCTGGGTACGGGCCTACCATATCCATAGTCTGGTCGTGGTGACGGCGGGGTACCATATCCGCCGCGCCATGATGGAAATCAGGCGCACGGTGCCCGATGTGCGGCTGTATGGTTACCCGATCCGCTCACCCGCGCTGCAGCACCTGCTGCATCCCGCCACCATGCGGCTTATGGTGACGGAATATGACAAATGGCTGCTGGCCTGCCTTGATGTCGCGCGCCTGACGCGGCCACTGCACGGCCTGATCAACCATACCGACACCCGCCCCGGCGCACCGCCCGTCATGGGCTGAATACCGGGTCGCCGCTTGTCCTGACGCCGGTTTTCTGGTGTTAGGAAAACCCATTCATACTGATGGACCCGTTCGTGATGACAGTACTGCGCGCGTTTGCCTTCAACCTGTATTTCCTGCTGCTGACCATCATCATGGGCATTCTGGCCTTTCCCATCCGGCTGTTCGCACCCGGACGGGCGCTGGCCTATGCCAAGGTATGGACGGGGCTGACCCTGCGGGGGCTGCAACGTATCTGCCGGATTGACATAAAGGTCAGCGGCATGGAGCACCTGCCTGCCGGGCCGTGCCTGCTGGCGTGCCAGCACCAGTCCGAATTCGACACCCTCGTCTGGATGAACCTTGTGCCGCGCCCGACCTATGTCATGAAGCGCGAACTGGAGCGCATACCGCTGGTCGGTCCCATGCTGCGGCTGAGCGGCATGATCCCGGTGGACCGGGATGGCAAGGCAAAGGCCCTGCGCGCCCTGCTGGCCGCAACCGACGCGGCGGTGGCCGACGGACGGCAGATCATCATCTTTCCCGAAGGCACGCGCACGGTCCCCGGTGCCCCCATCAGCCTGCAGCCCGGCATTGCCGCCCTTGCCACCCATACCGGGCTGCCGGTCATTCCCGTGGCGACGGATGCGGGGCTGTACTGGAAACCCGGCAGTCTGCTGAAACGTCCGGGCACGATCCATATCGTTGTGGGCGCGCCCCTGCCCGCAGGGCTGCGGCGGGCGCAACTGCTGCCCGCCATTGGTCAGGCGTGGCGGCAACTGTGCACCGGTCACGGGCTGCCAGTGCCCGCGCAGGCAGCCCCGGCTGATCCCGCTCAAAAGACCAATTGATTGATAGATAAAAGTTTTTGGCGAATCTTTTTTCACAAAGATTCGCAAAACGCCGCCGTTTTGAAAAAAGGGGGCACCCAAAAAACTTTTATTGTCTAAGGGAAAGCAGGCTTTCCCATCCGCAAGGCAGGCTCAGCGGCCACCCTTTCCATTCGATGCTTCTCCATGGCGATCCTGTAGCACCGCCACCTGCTGGCGCAGGTCCATGATTTCCTGCAGCAGGTTTTCCACCGTCCGGTTACCCACCCGTTCCACGGCATAAAGGGAAGTGAACAGGGACATGGCCTGCCGCACCACCGCAGCGTTTTCCGTCCCCAGTTGTTCCAGTCCATCCGGTGTCGCGGAAGGGGGCTGCCGGTCCATAAATTCGGCCATCATGCGTTCTAGGTAATCGGATACCTCACCCTGCCTGCTATCGCCATAACAGCGGATAAGCTGGCGCAGGAAGGCAACCGGCAGCATGGCCCGCCCGCGGGTTTCCTCTTCCAGCATGACCTGCGCCAGCACGCCACGGGTTATGTCATCACCCGTGCGGGCATCCAGAATAACGAAGGCACGGTCCTGCTTGACCATGTCCATCAGGTTTTCAAGGGTGATATAGGCCGAAAGCTCGGTATCGTACAGCCGCCGATTGGCGTATTTCTTGATGATTACCGGGACAGAAGATACCGACAAATGCCTTCCTTTCGCATGGATCTGGCCCGTAACACCCCGATGGGCCATGACGTCGCCCACCAGATGGCGGCCATCCCGGCCAGACATTGTGCATGCAGGCCAGATATGGAGTTTTACCGGTCGGGTCTCCCCCGGCATGACCCCTTCATACCCACCCCCTGGCCACGTCCAGCCTTGCGGCATGGATCCAGCGCGGGGCATGCGCCTGTCCCTGCATCCATGACCACCAGACAGCCAGCATTATGTCATAATATCAGGGGCTGGCCATGAGCCGGATCATTAATTGTGATTGCGGACGGGAAAACAATACCGCCATCCGGTTCCCTTTCCCCATCCGCATGGTCGGGCCATGCCCGGATGATGGCCATTTCTGCCGCATGCCCCGCCATGAATCCCGCTTTTCATGCCTGTAAAACGCAGACGTAACCACCCGCGTTTCACAGGTCGCGGCAAACATGACGTAGTATGTCAGAAACTGTCCTTTTCACTGCGCAACCGCGCCAGGGTCGCCACATCCGGCGCGCGCAGGAAGGGATTGGTCAGACATTCCACCGACAGGGGAACCGGCAGCGTGGGCAGCCCCCTGCGTCGCAGGTCGGCCACCTGTGCGGCACGCTTTTTCAACGCGATGTTGTCCGGGTCGACATGCAGCGCAAAACGGGCATTGGACTGGGTATATTCATGCCCGCAGCAGATCAGCGTGTCATCAGGCAGTGCCCTGATCCGTTGCAGGCTGGCGAACATATCGGCCGGCGTACCCTCGAACAGTCGCCCGCATCCCATGCTGAACAGCGTATCGCCACAGAACAGCGCCGGGCCGTCGGGGAAATAATACGACACCTCCCCCGCCGTATGCCCCGGTGTTGCGATTACCTGCGCCCGGGACTGCCCCAGGGCCACGACATCCCCGTCGCGCACCGCGATATCAAGGCGGGGCAGCCGGGCGACTTCTGCTGCCGGTCCCACGATCTTCGCGCCATAACGCTGGCGCAGGGCATCAGCCGCCGCGATATGGTCGGCATGGTGGTGGGTCAGGAAAATCAGGTCCAGCCTGCCCCCCGCTGCGTCGATGGCGGCAATCAGGGGGGCTTCCTGCGCCGGGTCAACCATGCCGGCCGCCCCTGTTACGCCATCATGCACGAACCAGGCATAATTGTCCGACAGGATGGGAATCGCCTTTATATCGAAATTCTGCGTCATGGCTGTCCTCCATTACTCCGGTTGCATGGCCTGAATGCCCGACATGACGTGATGGCCCGGGCAGCGGGGTATGCTAGTGTGTACCAATGCCAGCGAACATGCACACCGCCGCAAGTTTCTATGCCACCCGCCGGGGTCAGGCGGCTGCCCGCCTGCTGTGCCAGCGCATGGCCACCTTCTGGCCCGATGCCACGCAGGGGCATACGCTTGGCCTTGGGTACGCGCTGCCTTTCCTGCCGCTGTGGGACCGGCCCGACAGGCCGTGCATGTCGGCGCGGCTGGACACGCACGTCACGCGCGATGCGCTGCCATGGCATGGGCGTGACTGTATCGTAAGTGGCACGCACCTGCCATTCGATGACCTGAAGTTCGACCGCATCGTGATGATCCATGCGCTGGAGGTCAGCGAGGACAAGAACAGCCTGCTGCGGCAGGTCTGGAAAATCCTGAAGGATGACGGGCGGCTGCTGCTGGTCGTGCCCAACCGGGCGGGGCTGTGGGCGCATACCGACAATTCCCCCTTCGGGCAGGGCACGCCATTTTCACGCCGGCAGATCACGCGCTGGCTGGCCAATGCGTGTTTTCAGGCGCAGCGCCATGAAGACGCGCTGTATGTCCCGCCCGCCGGGCCATGCCCCGCAGGCCCGGTCCGCATGGTGGAATGGACGGGCCGCAACCTGTTCCCCCGACTGGGCGGAGTGTGCATGATCGAAGCGGTGAAGGACATATACGCCGCCGTGCCCGCGCGCCCCGCGACACTGGTACCGTCGGGGCTGCGCCTGCGGCAGGCACGGGTTTTTTCACGAAATACCACGCCACGTCGGCAACCACGCGATATGCAGAATACTTGACCAATTTTACCGAAATCTCCATGAACATTATCCCATGTCGCTGATTCAATCCCTCAAGCTCGTCATCGCCCCGCCGCACCCGGCCGCGCGCCCTTTTCTCCTTGCGTCGGGGGCCGGGGCCATCATCGGTCGGCTGCTGCCGTTCCGGGTGACCAGATGGCTTGGCACGGCCAGTGGCCTGTTCTTTGGCTTCTGCCTGTATTTCTTCCGTGACCCCGAACGCGTCACACCAGCCGAACCGAATCTGGCGGTCGCCCCTGCCGACGGCCACATCGTGTCGATTGAGAAAGTGGCCCCCCCGCCGGAACTGGACATGGGCGACGCCCCGGTGTGGCGGGTTGCGACCTTCCTGTCGGTTCTGGACGTGCATGTGAACCGCATGCCGGTCGCGGGCACGGTGACACGGATCGCCTACCATGCCGGGCAGTTCCTGAATGCCAGCCTGGACAAGGCATCCGAACTGAACGAACGCAATGCGCTGCGCGTGACGCTGAAGGATGGCCGGCAGGTTGCCGTGGTCCAGATCGCGGGGCTGATCGCGCGCCGCATCCTGTGCGATGCCGAGGAAGGCATGCAGTACGAAACCGGCGAACGGTTCGGCCTGATCCGCTTTGGCTCGCGCACCGACCTGTACCTGCCGCCCGATGTCACGCCGCTGGTTGAGGTCGGTCAGACCATGATTGGTGGCGAAACCGTGATGGCGCGGCTTTAGTCCGGCATGGCCGCCCCTCCCACCACACCGGCACGCCGCACGCGACGGTTGAAAAAACGCCAGCGCCCCCGCGTCCGGGGCCTGTCGTTCAACCGGATGATCCCCAACCTCATGACCATGCTGGGCCTGTGCGCGGGCCTGACGGGCATGCGCTTCGGGCTGGAGGAACGTTTTGGCAGTGCCGCCACCGCGCTGCTGATCGCCGCCTGCATTGACGGGCTGGATGGCCGCATTGCGCGCCTGCTGCGCGGCACCAGCCGTTTCGGGGCGGAATTCGACAGCCTGTCGGATTTCCTGTGCTTTGGCGTGGCCCCGGCTTTCGTGCTGTATCTGTGGGCGCTGCATGAAGGCGGCCGTTTCGGCTACATCCCGTGCATCATGTTCACGGTCTGCATGGCGCTGCGTCTGGCGCGGTTCAACGCCAGTCTGGATGACGACGCCAACCAGCCCAAATACGCCAGCAACTTCTTTACCGGCGTCCCGGCCCCTGCGGGTGCGGGGCTGGCGCTGTTCCCGCTCTTTCTGGGGCTGGAGGCACAGCACCTGCATTGTGACTGGCTGTATGAACTGACGCGCGACCCGCTCCTGCCCGCCCTGACGCTCAGTGGCACGGCCTTCCTGCTGGTCTCGACCCTGCCGGTCTGGTCATTCAAGAACTTCAAGGTCCCGTCCCCCATGATCCTGCCCACCATGCTGGGCACGGGGGCCTATGCCGCCGTTCTGGTGGCCGAACCGTGGGGCGCGCTTGCAGCCGCCGGGATCATCTACATCCTGCTGCTGCCCATCAGCAGGCGGAGCTTCCACCGCCTGCGGCGTGAGGCCGAGGCCCTGCAGGAAAGCGATGACCAGCCCGTGGCCGCGCCTGCAAACTGATAAAGCTTCAGGAAACGCCGCCTTTTTGAAAAAGGGTGGCACCCGGAAACTTTTATCCTTTTTTATATTATGCAGATAGCCCATCTTCGCCCTGCATGCGCCAGCGGATCAGGGCGTCGAGTACCTCCGCAGGCGATGGCGGACACCCCGGCAACAGCAGGCTGGCACGCGCACGTCCCCCCACCC
>NZ_VWPI01000072.1 GCF_015155755.1 Komagataeibacter sp. FXV3
GGTGTGAACACGCCCCCATCCACCGCGCAGTCCCCGACCGCGGCCAGCAGCCGCGTACCGGGCATGGCCTGCCATGCCAGTTCCACAACCGGAGCCATTTCCACCGTCAGGCTGCCGGTCACCAGCAGCAGGCCGGCCTGTCGCGGCGTGGACACAAAACGGATATCGGAATGCCCTTCCACCAGGGCGCGCGACAGGCTGCGCAGTTCCAGCGCACAGCCGGAGCACCCCCCGGTTTCCATATGGAAGATGTCCAGCGGCAGCATACGGGGCAGCACCGCGCCTTCGGGCCAGAACAGGTTCAGATATGCCATCATCCCATCCTACAGGTCTGCCGACGCCGCCGACAGCCCGAGGGAGGCAAGGATAAGCGGCACATCTTCATACACCGCCCCCGACAGTACCTGCGGCAAAGCCTGAAACAGCAGCAGGGACGGGTCACCACACCACCATGCGGCCACCCGGCCATTTTCAACCCGCAGCCAGTGCCAGACAGGCCCGGTCGGCCCTTCGGCGCAGCCAATGCCCTCACCCGATCCATATTCATGCACAGATGCTGTCATAAGTGCCGCTGTATCCAGCCTGGACAGCATTTCAACCGCCGTTTCGACTTCATGCAGCCGTAGCGCAAGCCGGGCGGCCACATCACCCGCCATTGTGGGGTATCCGTCCGGCCAGCCGCCGGGCGGGCGGACCATATAGGGTCTCAGGTCTGATTCAGCACCGCCTGCACGCCCCACGCATCCGGCGATCCCCCATTGACCGGCCATATCCGCCGACAGGACACCCCGCCCCCGCGCCTGCATGGCCATGCCACGCGGCCGCCAGAACAGGCGTTGCAGCGCCTTGCAGCCCGCGCGCAGTTCCATCAGCAATTCAGGGGGGATGGACAGGATCCGTTCTGTCCCGCCCGCGGGCGGCAACACGTCAAACAGCAGGCGACTGCCACACATGTCCCGACAGGCCTGCCGCACCTGTTCCAGCAGGGTTGCCGCAAGGATGGCGAAACGCCCGTCCGCCAGCAGTTCGGCCGCGATCGTCAGCGTATCCAGATGGGCCATGATGCGCCCGAGTTCACCCACGAACATATCTACATCGCGCATTCCCCCGGCGCCATCCCCTTCCATTGCCGCAAGCGCGCCAGCAAAAGCCTGCTGGTGGGCCACCGTGGCCGTTGCGTCAATCCGGGCCACCAGTCGCGCGGCCTGCGCCACGGTCGCCCCGCGCATGCGCGCGCACAGGCCACGATGGGCGTAACCCATGCGGGACCGTACCTGCATGATCCGTTCCCCCGGCAGGCCCAGACGCAGGTGACAGGGCGCGTTAAAATCCCCCTCCGCCGGACCATGGCCCAATACGGTGCCACCGGCCCGCACCATGGTTGCATCATCAGTGAACTCCACGCCTTCGGGCGGCGCGGGGGCCGGTGGGGGCCGATCATGCAGGGGCCATGTCACCGGCCATCGTCCCTGATCCAGCCACGGGGCGCTGTCTGTTGCCCCCATGGCCTCGATCCCCCACAGATCGTGCACGATGCGTTCAGACGCACTGACCCCGGCCCGCGCCGGGGACAGCGCCAGGTAGCGTCCGTCCGTCACCGCGACACTGGCCAGCAGGGGATGCGTTCCCTCCATGAACAGGGCATGCACCTGCATTCCGTCCGACCATAGGCCAAGAAGCGGCAGGGTGGACCGGGACAGGGCCGCCGCCATGTCACGCCACCCCCCCTCATCCAGCACAAATCGTCCGTTACAGCCTGCGGGCGTACCCCGGCGGATCAGGGCTGCCACCTGCATCACCACGATCCGCCCCCCATCTGATAATACGCAGCACCAGCAAGCACCGCGCATCCCATGACCATCAACAACGTCGCCTGCACCCATGATGGCGTGCCATGCCCCGCCCCCATGCGCGCCGTCATTATCGGCCACAGACTGGCACCAGCCAGCACCGCCACGGGGGGCATTTCACCCATTTCCCCCACCAGTACCAGCACGACCGCCATGCCGGGCAGGGAGGGCGGCCACAGCATGTATCCCGACAGCCACCCGCCCGATGACGGCGTGCAGGCCACGACCAGCAGGCAGGCCGCCAGTGGCAGTCCCCCCATGAACCCATCCGGCAGGCCCGCAGCCAGCATGGCCCAGCCAGCCCAGTACCCTCCGGAAAAGGACTGTCCCTGCCGCGACAGGAGCGCCCATGCCAGACATACGCAGCCCATGAAGGTCAGCGCAGGCAACAGACCCGACCAGATATGGGCTGCCTGCGCCACAACCGGCAGAACGGCCAGTATTTCCATGTTCCAACCCGGTGCAACCGGCTCCGGACGGCCCGGAATGCCGCAGGCCAGCAGCAATCCGCCCACCAGCAGGATCGCCCCGGCCTGATCCTGCACCTGTCCCCATCCCGCCTGCAGCATGAACAGGCCACCCTGCGCCACCAGCAGGCCACCCAACCCCATACGCAGCGCCTGCCACCCGTCCCGGTCCAGCCCGCGCGGCCCGATCGCCAGCCCAAGCCGTGCCATCAGCCCGCAGCCCAGCAGGGCACCAAGCAGGTCACACCGCCCGAACGCACCGGCAAGGGCTGCAATACCGGACAGGAAAAAGGGCAGTACACCCTTCTCGCGCGGAAGCACCTCATCACCATGGCGCGGCCCGAAAACCCACACGCATAATGCCAGCGCGGGACCACATCCCATCATGATCCGCACCATATCGGGACCATGGCTGCTGCCCATGCCACACAGGATCAGCAGCAGCACAGCCAGCAGGCCACGCAGCGCCAGCGGCCCGCCCGTCACCAGCAGGGCGATCAGGGCCAGCACCATCCAGCCACCCAGCAGGCTGGCGTAAAGCGGCAGCGCCATCATGCCGCCCCGCCATGCGACCGGGGATGCGTGGCCAGCAGGATGTTCAGGCCAATCGCAGCAATGATCACCTCCGCCATGACAAGCAGGCTGCCCGCCCGTGCCGCCAGCAGCATGACGCCATCCAGCCCGCAGGCCAGCCCCGCGCACAACGCGACCGGCCCGCGGGCGATACACGCCCCCCACACCCCGCACAGGATGGCGGCCAGCCCCGTCATGCCCATAAGGCGCGCCGTCATGTCCACCTGTGGTCCCTGCATGATGACCTGCGCCAGCACGGCGATACAGGTCAGGCCGCCCACAAG
>NZ_VWPI01000073.1 GCF_015155755.1 Komagataeibacter sp. FXV3
ACCTGCCCCTGCCCCCAGCGCGACAGGCACACGCACGCAGCCATGCACGCGCCATGCCAGACCGGGCCGCCCCCGCGTCCCCCCGACGTTGAAAGCGAAAGAATGACCAGAACGCCAAACAGCAGCACAAGCATGATCAGCCCATTCCCCGTCCGGCAAACAACAGCACGCCGGCCATGACGGCACATAACAGCGCCAGTCCCGCCCGCCAGCCCGCATAAAGCTGTCCAGACACGACAAAAACCCGTATCGCCGCGACACACCCGCACGCCAGCAGCATATGCACCACCCACAACGCCACTGCCACCAGCATGGGCACCAGCACCCATGAACGTGACAGGATGTCGGGTTCCACAATCCCTTCGGGCCAGATCAGGTCACGCGCCAGCATCATCCATACCACCGCCAGCAGGTCACGCGCGTACTCGGCCACGGCCCGGTCGGGACCGGCAAGGTCCTCCAGCATGGCTGAAAACAGCCGCGAGGTTGTACCGTTGCCCTCACCTACCCCCGCCACGACCAGCGCACCGGCAACCAGCGCCAGCGGCGCGCGTACAAGGTTCATATCCGCCACATGCGCCTGCCGCACCAGTCCCGCCAGCGTGCCATCGGGCAGGCACATGCCCAGCACGGCGCATGCCAGCAGCATGACAGGCTGGATCATGATCCCACCTGCCACGACCCGCAATCCCGCATGGCCCGGCCGCGCAAGACCAGGCGCAAGGGCCGCCACCACCAGTGCCAGGAACGCCATTTCCAGCAATCCGCCGATAACCAGCACATCCGACAGGTCACCACCGGGCATGCCAATGGAAAAGGATGGCACCAGCAACACCGCCACCATGCCCGCAGCCACCGCCAGCCATGGGGCAACCGCCGTTACCTGCGCGCCAGCCGCCGAACGCACGCCCACCTGCCGCCATGCATGCAGCAGGGCGCGCCAATGCGCGGTCGGGTCAGGCAGGCGGCGTTCGCCCTCCATCATCGCGGCCATCCAGCGCAGCAGCCCGATCCATACGGGCACCGTCACCATGACCAGCGCCATGTGGCAGCCCGCAAGCAGGATGGCCTGCATCCGCGCGGCAAGGGAAAACGATGTCATCATGCAGCCCTACCCATGCCACGCGATGAATATCAGCGCCGCCATGCACGCCACGGCCATCACCACCGGCGCGGATGCCATGACGCCACCCGGCCGCAGGCGATCCACGTATCGTACCAGCAGCGTGCATGACCGCCCCATCTGTCGCCGCAGGCGCACGTAGTCACGCAGGCACCGCCTGCGCATCACGGGCATCATCACCATATCCAGCAGCATGCGCGCGGGGTTACCCGGCCCCACCTGCGTCAGCGGGTCGCCGAACACCATCCACGGTGGCACGGGGGGCGCACCCTGCTGCCAGCCCGCGACCTGACGCGCGGGCGTGGGACAGGCCATGCGCCGCAGCACCACGACCACACCCCCTACCAGTGCCACCAGCAGGCAAAGCCGCGCGGGATGCAGTAACGCCGCCCCATCGGGCGACGCCAGCGCGACATTGTCCACCAGTGGCCACGTCATGCCATCCGGACCATGTCCCGCCCCCAGTCCAAGCCAGTATCCCGGCCAGATGGAGGCACACAGCACCGGCAGCACCGCCAGCAGCAACGTTGCCATTTCCCGCCCCGACGGATCGGACGCCCCGGCGCCGCGCGGCGTACGTGGCCTGCCACACAGCATGACCGCGACAATGCGGACAAGCGCAAGCATGCGCACTGCCCATCCCACCCCCAGCGCCAGAAG
>NZ_VWPI01000074.1 GCF_015155755.1 Komagataeibacter sp. FXV3
ATGGCCGCCAGCAAATGCAGCAGCATCCAGATAATGGAAAAACCCAGCAGGGGCGGCAGCCCGCTTTCCGCCAGAAGCCCGATGGAAAACAGGGCCGACAGGCGCGGCATCAGCACACCCAGCCCCCCCAGACGGTGCAGTACCAGGGCACCGGCCTCACGCTCCATCGCATCCATGGCACGCGCCATGAACATCCATGTCAGCAGCGTGCCCACAACCAGCATGAACGTACGGCTGGCGCACGTGGCCATGGCAGGCAGGTCATCGGCGCGGGCCAGCAGGCCCAGCCCCGCCAGCACGATCACCAGCGCGCCCGTGCCCCCCAGCAGTCCCGTCATGACCCTGCGCCCGTCACCCGCGCACAGCGCCCGCCACGACGCCGTCATGTACAGCCCGCAGCCCGCCACGATCAGCACGCCACCCCAGCGCATGTCCGCCACCATGCCGCCAGCAGGCAGGTGTCCCCACAGCGCCATGGCGGCGATCATCGCGGCGATATCGGCCATGTGAAAGGGACGCAGCCCACGCGGTGATACGCGCGGGGAAAAGGAAAGGCCCAGCAGCCCGCGCGTGGCCAGCCAGCACAGGCCGGGCAGCAGCCAGTCCGCATGGGCCGGAAACACCAGCACCGCCACCATAAGCAGCAGGGCAATCAGGTCGGGCGCCTGGCGGGCATCCATGCGCGGCCCATCATCATGCGGGACATGCGCACGCGCGATCAGCACCCATCCCGCCCCCATGCAGGACAGGGCCGGCCCACCGATCACCGCAAGGGCCGCCCCGGCGCAGGCCGCAAGGTCACGCCCGCGGGATGCCGCGAACCCCACGATGCCCAGCGGCGCCAGCAGGGCGATATCACGCGCCCCGGAGGAAAAACCGGCCCATGGCACGCCCCCGCCGGGCAAGCCGACCCCAAGGCATGACAGGACGGCCATGGCGCATATGGCCAGCCACCCGCCGCGCAGGACGGGCACCATTCCCGCAGCCGACCGTGGCCAGCAGACCGGCAGGACACCTGCCACCCCCACCAGCAGTACGGTTACGACAAGGATGACAGGAATGATGACGGTCCTCCCGCATGCCGCCCGGAGGAGGCCGGGCGGGTCAGATCATGGCCAGCGGCTCCTTGCGGCGCGGCGGCGCTATGGCTTCATCAATCTCCGCCAGATCATCGCGCGTCAAGGTGATCTCGGTCGCGGCAAGGTTTTCATGCTGATGGCGCGGGCTGCCCGCCTTGGGAATGGCCAGCACGTTTTCCTGCCGCAGCACCCATGCCAGCGCGATCTGCGCCGTGGTCGCAGGCCCAAGGGACGTCGTGTGCCGCTGCGCGATGCGCTTCAGCACCGGCGCGCGCAGCAGGTCACCCCCCTGCCCCAGCGGGGAATAGGCCATGGTCACGATGCCCGCGTCCCGGTCACGTTGCAGCAGGTCGAATTCAACGCCACGGTAATCAAGGCTGTACAGCACCTGGTTGGCCGCACAGGGCGTGCTGGCCGGTGTGCTTTCGATCTCACGCATGCCATCGGCATCAAAGTTGGACACACCCCAGCTACGGATCATGCCCGCATCAATCAGGTCATCGAAGCCGGCCAGCGTTTCCTCCAGCGGCACGCTTCCGGGCCAGTGCAGCAGGTAGAGGTCAAGATGGTCGGTGCCCAGACGCTTCAGCGATGCGGCACAGGCCTTGCGCACGCCATCGCGCGAGGCGTTGGAGGGGACGACCTTGCTGACAAGGAACACGTCGTCACGACGTCCCTTTATCGCTTCGCCCACCAGTTTTTCGGAACGGCCGGAGCCGTACATTTCCGCCGTGTCCACCACGCGGATACCCGCGTCGAGACCTGCATGGATGCTATTGATTTCATCCGCACGGCGGCTGTCGCTGTCCCCCATGTTCCATGTGCCCATGCCCAGCGCGGGCACCGTTGTGCCATTGGGGAAAGTAACCGTCTTCATTGCGCAACCTGCCTTTCGTCCATGTCATCACCCCCACCGTGGCGGAAGGGGGACTATTTACGACGCGCCCAACCTTTGGGCTGCTGTTGCCAGTAGCTCAGTTCATGGCCGCCCTCGCGCCATGCCACCCAGCGTCTGCGCGCGCTTGCGACGGCGGCTTCATCATGGCCATCAAACAGGTCGAACACCCGTTCGAAAGGGGAAAGGTCGGGGACTTCCACCCCATCGAGCAGGAAGGCGAAGGTCGCGCCATTGGGCACGTCCCCGCCTTCCGTCAGCCAGATCGGCTGCCATTGTCCATGCCCCATGGCCTGTGTGCCATGGGGAAGCCATAGCGGGTCGGTCGCCCGCCACAGCCCGTCATCAAGCTCCCGCACCCGTTCCGCTGTCACGCAGCGGACCACCGCCCGCTTGCCTGCCGCCAGCGTACGGCCCAGCAGCGCGGGCAGGACCGCCAGCGCCGGTGAACGCGTCAGGTGATAGAAGCCGATCTGCGCCATGGAGTTCCTTGTTCCGATCCGGCCTGCCGCGCGGGGCAGGCATTACCCTTCGTAATACGTGCCGACCATGCGATCGAGCAGGCGCACGCCAAAGCCGGTCGCCCCCTTGGGCGCGTGCGATGTCGGCTTGGATGTAAACGCCGTCCCCGCGATGTCCAGATGCGCCCACGGCACGTCATTCACGAAGCATTCAAGGAACTTGGCCGCCGTGATCGACCCGCCGGGACGCCCACCGATGTTCTTGAGATCGGCGATGTCCGAACGCAGCAGTTCAAGGTAGGCAGCATCCATGGGCATGCGCCACAGCTTCTCGCCTGTCTTTTCACCCGTGGCCGAAAGGTGGCCCGCCAGTGCATCACTGTTGGAGAACAGGCCCGCGCGCTCGATCCCAAGGCTGACCACGATCGCCCCGGTCAGGGTGGCGAGGTTGACCATGAAGCGCGGCTTGAAGCGGTCCTGCGTGTACCACAGCACATCAGCCAGCACGAGGCGGCCTTCGGCATCGGTGTTCAGCACCTCGACCGTCTGGCCCGCCGCCGTGCGCACCACGTCACCCGGACGCTGCGCATTGCCCGACAGCATGTTTTCCACCAGCCCCACGACACCGACGGCGTTCACCTTCGCCTTGCGTCCGGCAAGGGCCGCCATGGTGCCGACCACGGCGGCGGCGCCGGCCATGTCGGTCTTCATTTCGTCCATGCCGGCGGCGGGCTTGATCGAGATGCCGCCCGAATCAAAGGTCACGCCCTTGCCGACGAAGGCCACCGGGGCATCGTCCTGCGCACCGCCATTCCAGCGCATGATGACCGTGCGCGGCGGCGCGTCACTGCCCTGCGCCACACCCAGCAGCGCGCCAAAACCCAGCTTGTGCATGGCGTCGCGGTCCAGTACCTCGACCTCCACCCCAAGGTCACGCAGGGCAAGGATGCGCTGTTCGAATTCGGGCGGCCGCAGCATGTTCGCGGGTTCGGATACAAGGTCACGGCACAGGCATACCCCGCGCGCAACCGCCGAAAGCGGCTGCCATGCCTGACTGGCGTGCACCGGGTCGGCGCACGCCACGGTCACGTCCGTCAGCGGTCCCGCATCGCCCTTGCGCGGCTGGGTGCGGTACGAATCGAAACGGTAGCTGCCCAGCACGATACCCAGCGCCACATGGGCGGCAAGGTCCGGGGCAACCGTATCCGCCACCACCACGCCGGCCGTTCCCGCATCGGACAGGCCGCGCGCGGCCGCGACACCGGCCTGTTCGGCCACGGTGGCGTCCAGCGCATCCACCTTGCCCAGCCCCACCAGGACCACGCGGTCATAACCCGCGCCGGGGGCAAGCACGACACAGGTTTTTGCAGCATCGAAGCGGAATTTCGCGGCCTTTGCCGCGCGGGTCAGCGCGCCACCCACCGCCACGTCCAGCGCAGCGAAAGCCCCCGCGGGCGCGCCGGGGGCGGCAAGGATGGCAAGGGTGCCGCTGGTGGGCAGGCTTGCATCGGAAAAGGCGATATCGAGCATATGGATCACGGTGCTCCGCTACGAAGGTGTTGGGCCAACAGGATAAATTCCCGCGCCAGCCTATCACGCCCCGGACCGATACACCCCGTCCGGGGCCATCGGCACCGATAAGGGCATGACGGCGCGCCGTGAGTAAGCTAATGCGAACAGCATGAATACGCCATCCATGCCAGCATATGAGGACGGATTCCTTCTGGATCTGGCCCTGCGTCTTGCCGATGAGGCCGCCGACCTGATCCGCGCCATCCGCGCGCGCGGGTTCGCGACCAAGGTCAAGACCGACAGCTCCCCCGTGACCGAAGCCGACCACGCGGCGGAAAAACATATCCTTGCGGGCCTGCGCGCCCATGCCCCCGCCATTCCCGTGGTGGCGGAAGAAGAAGTCGCCGCGGGCATCATGACCGATACCGGGCGTGAGTTCTGGCTGGTGGACCCGCTGGATGGCACGCGGGAATTCGCCGCCGGGCGCGACGACTTCACCGTCAATATCGGCCTTGTGCGCGATGGCCGCCCGGTGCTGGGTGCGGTGGCGCTGCCCGCCTATCACCAGCTTTATGGCGCGGGTGCCGGACGCGGGGCGTTTCGCATCGACGCCAATGGCACGCAGGCCATCCATGTCCGCAAGCCACCGGCGAAGGGGCTGACCGTGCTGGCGTCGCGCCATTACGCCGATGACCCGCGCCTGAAGGAATTCCTGGGCGGGCATACCATAGCCCATCTGGGCAATATCGGCTCGGCAGCGAAGTTCATCCGCGTGGCCGAAGGGCTGGCCGACCTCTATCCCCGCCTTGGCACCACCATGGAATGGGACACCGCCGCCCCGCAGGCCGTTGTCGAGGCCGCCGGCGGGTCCATCACCACGCCGGATGGCAAGGTGCTGGGCTATGGCAAGACAGGCTTTCGCAATCCGCATTTCCTGTGTCGCGGCGCGGCCTGACGCGGGCCCATGCATACACGCCTGCTGCATAATGACCCGCAGGGGATCGCCACCGCCGCAGCGATACTGCGCGCGGGCGGCCTGGTCGCCTTCGGGACGGAAACGGTTTACGGCCTTGGGGCGGATGCGGGCAACGATATCGCCGTCGCCGCCATTTACACCGCCAAGGGACGACCGGGCATCAACCCGCTGATCAGCCATTTCGCCAGTGCGGAAGCGGCCTTTTCACAGGTAGCGGCCACACCGCTGGCCCGTCGGCTGGCCGAACGGTTCTGGCCCGGTCCCCTGACCATGGTGCTGCCGCGTGCTGCGCATTGCAGCATTTCCCCCATCGCCACCGCGGGCCTGCCCACCGCCGCCGTACGGGTCCCGGCGGGGGACACCACGCAGGCGCTGCTGGCGGCATGTGGATTTCCGGTCGTGGCCCCTTCGGCCAACCCGTCGGGCCGGGTCAGCCCGTCCGACGCGCAGCATGTACTGGCGGGACTGGAGGGTCGTATTGACGCGGTCCTTGACTGCGGGCCATGCCGCGTGGGTGTGGAAAGCACGATCATCGACCTCGGTGGCGACACCCCTGTCCTGCTGCGCCCCGGCGGCATTACGCTGGAGGCGCTGGAGGAAGCATGCGGCATGAAGCTGGCCCTGCCCGCGCGCAGCGATGATGCCCGCCCCAGCGCCCCCGGTCAGCTTTCATCGCATTACGCGCCCGGCCTGCCGGTACGGCTGGAGGCAACGGCGGTCGAGCCTGATGAGGCCCTGCTGGCATTCGGTCCCCCGCTGCCCGGTAGCGGGCTGGTATGGAACCTGAGTGAAGCGGGTGATTTGCATGAAGCGGCAGCGCGCCTCTTCGCGGGGCTGCGGTTTCTTGATATGGAGGGTCACCGCCGGGGACTGGTCAGGATTGCGGTGCAGCATGTGCCCGGACATGGGCTGGGCCGTGCGATCCGTGACCGCCTGATCCGTGCGGCCAGCCCGCGAGTATAATAGTTTCAACCGCATGATCCGATCCCGGTGCCCCTGAAATGAGCGACACAATCGACCCCAAGGAACTGAAAATCCTTTCGGATATCCTTGCACTCGTACTGGAAGACCATGCAGGCCAGTCGGAAAACGCACTGGCTGCAATCCGCACGCGGGCGAAAAAGAATCAGGTGACGGGCGGCGCACTGAAAAACCTGTTTGCCGCCATCGCCCCCAATCCCCCCAAAAAGGCGGCGCCAAAACCGCGCGCGCCCCGCGCCACGAAGGCCAGTGCGGCGGCGGCAAAAGAGATTCAGGAGTCGCACCAGCGGATTTCCCAACTGACGGAAAGCATTCGCCGGCTGGACACGGAAATCCGTGACCTGAAGGTGAATAATGGTGCGCTGATGGCGGAACTGAACCAGACGCGGCAGGCCCGTGCCGAAACGCAGGCCGCGCTGTCATCCGCCGTGCAGTACCGCCCCGCCCCGCGCCGTTCGGGCCTGCTGGTGGCGGCGGCGGTGGGTGCGCTGACCGGCTTCGCCCTGACCGAAACGTGGCACCTGTTCATGTCCGGCAGCCCCGCGCAGGCCAGCGCCACCTACCCACCCGTCCATCATCATGGGCAGGCCTGGCTCATGCCACCCG
>NZ_VWPI01000075.1 GCF_015155755.1 Komagataeibacter sp. FXV3
CCACCACACCGGCACGGCAGGACCTGATTGCCCGTTTTACCGACATGCTGGGACCGGTGGGCGTGATTACGGGTGAAACCGATACCGCATCCTACTGCACCGACTGGCGCAACCTGTATCATGGCCGCGCACTGGCGGTGCTGCGTCCCGCCAGCACGGAAGAACTGTCACGGCTTGTGCAATTCTGTAACGAACATGACGTGCCAATGGTGCCGCAGGGCGGCAATACCAGCATGGTGGGCGGCGCCACACCTGATGGCAGCGGGCGTGAAGTCATCATCTGCCTGTCGCGCATGAACCGTATCCGCAACATCGACCCCAATGACCTGACAATGGAAATCGAGGCGGGCGTAACACTGAAGGCGGCGCAGGATGCGGCAAGAGAAGCCGGGTTCATGCTGCCGCTGTCCATTTCGTCCGAAGGGTCGGCGCAGATCGGCGGCGTGCTGGCCACGAACGCGGGCGGCAACAACACCCTGCGTTACGGCAATGCGCGTGAACTGGTGCTGGGGCTGGAAGCGGTCATGCCCGATGGCGGGGTGTTCCATGGCCTGCGCCGCCTGCGCAAGGACAATACGGGTTACGCCCTGCGCCAGCTTCTGATCGGGTCCGAAGGCACGCTGGGATTCATTACCACGGCCATCCTGCAGCTTCACCCGCAGCCGCGCGCGATCGAGGCCGCCCTGTGTGCGGTGGATGACGCCGAAGCCGCGCTGAAGCTGCTGGGGCTTTTGCGCGCGCGCGATCCCGCATTGCTGCAGGCGTTCGAATTCATGTCCGGCACCGGCATGGACA
Organism: Komagataeibacter sp. FXV3; assembly: GCF_015155755.1. Classification (GTDB taxonomy): domain Bacteria; phylum Pseudomonadota; class Alphaproteobacteria; order Acetobacterales; family Acetobacteraceae; genus Komagataeibacter. The sequence goes on from NZ_VWPI01000075.1 coordinate 796, forward strand.
TGGTGATCGACCTGATCCCCGGCACGACCCTGCCGCTGGGGGAACGGGCCCCTGCCTATGTGCTGCTGGAACTGGCCACCCCCCGCCCCGATGCCGACCTGCGCGAATATGCCGAGGACGTGCTGGGCGATGCGCTGGAGGAAGGCATCATCACCGATGCCGTCATTGCCGAAAGCGAGGGCCAGCGCACCGGGCTTTGGAAACTGCGTGAAGAACATGCCGAAGCCCAGCGCCGCGCGGGCGCCAGCGTCAAGAACGACGTATCGGTGCCCGTGACCCACGTGCCCGAACTGATCGGGCGCGCCACCGTGGCGTGTGAGAAACTGATACCGGGCATCCGCCCCGCCCCGTTCGGCCACATGGGCGATGGCAACATCCATTTCAACCTGGTCCAGCCCGAAGGCATGGCGCCCGACGCGTTCCTGGCCCGCAGCCATGACATCATGGATACGGTGGCGGCGATCGTGAAGGAACTGGATGGTTCGTTCTCGGCCGAACACGGGGTGGGGCAGCTCAAGCCCTACATGATGCCGTCATGGCGTGGTGGCGCGGAACTGGCGGCCATGCGCCACATCAAGGCTGCCCTTGATCCGAAAAACCTCATGAACCCCGGCAAGGTCCTGCCCCCCGTCACACCGGGGACATGAGGCCGCCAGCCTGCGCACGGCGGGCCGAAGGCCGGATCCAACCCCAATGCATGAAGGGATCACCCCTTTTGCACCGGCGGGAACAGGGTTAGACAGGGGCATGCCTGCCGTCCGCCCCGTTCCTGACCGCCTTGCGCCGCGCCTGTCGATTCTGGACAGCTACATACTGCGCCAGCTTCTGCTGGCGCTGGTGGCGACGACGGGTGCGCTTGTAACGCTGATCTGGCTGACGCAATCCCTGCACTTCGTGTCGCTGGTGGTGGGGCGCGGGCTGTCGCTGCGGGTCTTTCTGGAACTGACCAGCCTGCTGATCCCGTCCTTCATCGCGGTCATCCTGCCCATTACCACATTCGTGGTGGTGCAGTTCATCTACCAGCGCCTTGGCACCGACCGGGAACTGACGGTCATGCAGGCAGCCGGGCTGTCACCCGCCATGATGGCGCGTCCCGGACTGGCCTGCGCCGCCATTGCGACAGCGGCGTGCCTGGTGCTGAATGTCTGGATCGTGCCGGTTTCGTACCATGCCTTCCGCCAGTATGAATTCCAGATCCGCAACCGCATGGCCGCCTTCCTGGTGCAGGACGGGGTGTTCACGCAGGTATCGGACAACATGACCGTGTATATCCGCGCGCGCGACAAGGACGGCACGCTGCACGGCATCATGGTGGAAGATGACCGCACCCCCGGCGCCGAGGCCACCATACTGGCGGAAGAAGGCAATCTGGTCATCATCAATGACCAGCCGCGCGTGGTGCTGTTCAACGGGTCGCGGCAGGAAATCGACAGCCACACCGGACGGCTGAACGTACTGACCTTCACCCGCAACACGATCGACCTGTCCAGCCCGCATACCGCGCATACGCGCCTGCCCGATGCCAATGAACTGCCGATCTCGCAACTGCTGCACCCGGACATGCGGCTGTATTCACGCCGGGATGAAAGCAAGATGTTCATTGAGGCATGGCGCAGGCTGAGCACCCCTTTCTGCGCCTTTTCCTTTGCCATGATCGGGTTGGTGGGGGCGATGGGCGGCAGCTATTCCCGGCAGGCCAGCATCATGCGCCCGGTGCTGGCCATACTGGCCGTGGTCGCGGTGCAGGCGCTGACGCTGCTGGTGCAGAACCTGGCATCGCGCAACCTGCAGCTCATGCCGCTCATGTGGGTGTGTACGATCGGGCCGGGGGTGATCTGCGCGGGCATCCTGTTCTGGCCTGAACTGCGTGCCGACCGTGAAGCCCGGGCGGTCGCGGGCGGCACGCGTCCATGAAGCTTGCCTTCACGCTGTCGCTGTACATCGCCCGGCAGTTCACTTACGCCACGGTGTCGGTGATCGCCTTCCTGACCGGGCTGATCACCATGTTCGACTTCATCGACCTGCTGCGCCGGGTTTCCACCCGTCCCAACGTCCCGACCTCGCTGGTCAGCGAGATCGCCTTCCTGCACATTCCCTTCGCCTGTCTTGAAATCCTGCCCTTTGGCATCCTGCTGGGCGGGATCATATGTTTCTGGCGGCTGGCGCGGTCATCGGAACTGGTGGTGGCACGGGCGGCGGGCATTTCGGCATGGCAGTTCCTGGCGGGGCCGGTCACGTGCGCCGTGCTGATCGGGACGCTGGCCACTACCTGCATCTCCCCCCTTTCGTCGGTCATGTACCGGCGGGCGGAAATGCTGGACCGCCAGTTCCTGCGGGACAACAATGGCAAGTCGCTTAACCTGAGCGGGGGCACGCTGTGGCTGCGACAGGGGGATAACGGGCTGGTGGACCATGGGGTGGACATCATTCACGCACGCCATGTCAGGCTGACGGGCAGCGTGCTGCATATCAGCGGCATCACCATTTTCCGGCTTGGCCCCGATGACAACCTGCTGACCCGCATCGAAGCCGACCGTGGCTATCTGGGCAAGGAGCGCTGGGTACTGGAAGGGACGCGGCAGCTGCGTCCCGATGAACTGCCCATCGATATGGGCGAGATGATGCTTCATGCCGACCTGACGCTGGCGGGGGTGGAGGAAAGTTTCGCCTCCCCCGACACGTTGTCGGTCTGGGCGCTGCCAGGCTTTATCCGGCAGCTGAAACGCGCGGGCTTTTCCACCATCCGCCACCGGCTGCATTTCCAGACCCTGCTGACGCTGCCGGTGCTGTCAGGCACCATGGCACTGGTGGCGGCCGGATTTTCCATGCGGCCCGCGCGGCGTGGCGGGGTCATACGCATGATCAGCTTCGGGGTCGCGGCCGGTTTCGCGCTGTTTGCGCTGTCCAAGATCGCCGCCCAGTTTGGTGAAACGGGCACATTGCCGCCCCTTCTTGCCGCATGGGCCCCCACCGGGGCCGGGCTTTGTCTTGCAGTCACGCTACTTCTTCATCTAGAGGACGGTTAATGGACCGTCCTGCCCCCCTCATGCGCGCGCCGTCATCGCCACGGCTTGCTGCCGTTCTGCGGCAGTTCCCGCGCGGGTTTCTGCTTTCGGCCACCATGCTGGGGGGGATGATGTGCGCGCTGGTCCCCTCGACCGCCCAGGCGGATACGCCACCCGATGGCCCCAGGCGCAGCAGGCCCATCCATGCCCCCAAAAGCCAGCCACAGGCACCCGTCACCTTTTCAGGCACGGTTTCCAATACCGACCCGATGACGTTCCAGGCCGACCATGTCGCCTATGACAGCCGCAACGGCATCGCGACATGGAGCGGGAACGTACAGCTGTGGCAGAACGACCAGATCATGCGCGCCGACAAGGTGGTGTATGACCGCAATACCGGCATAGCCTCCGCCCGCGGCAACGTGGCCATGGTGGAACCGGACGGCACGGTGCTGTTTACCGAATATGCCGAACTGAGCAACGGCATGCGTGACGGGATCATGACGCGCCTGTATGTCCGCATGCAGGACAATGCACGCATGGCCGCGAACGGCATGCGCCGCACCGGCGCCAAGGTCAACGACCTGACGCGCGTGGTCTATACGGCGTGCGAGATATGCGCCCGCCACCCCGAACGCGCGCCGTTCTGGCAGTTGCGCGCCTATGACGCCACGCATGACATGCAGCACAAGCGGCTGGAATTCCGTGACGCGTTCGTGGACTTTTTCGGGGTGCCGATTTTCTACCTGCCCGCCTTCTCCATGACCGATCCGTCGGTTCGGCGGCAGAGCGGCTTCCTGACCCCCGGCTTCACCCCGCATGACCGTTACCTGGGCACGTATGTCACCATTCCCTATTACTGGGTCATTGACCGGCAGTCGGATGTCACGCTGCAGGGCCTGTTTTCCACCCGCACTGGGCCGGAGCTTACGGCAAACTACCGTCGCTATTTCAGCAATGCGCGCCTGAACCTGACCGGTGGCATCGCGTACGATACCCATCATGACACCGATTACGTCAACACCTTCGGGCAGGAGGTGGACAGTTCGGGAAACCACGGCGTACAGGGCTATATCTTCGCCAATGGCCAGATCTCGATAAACAAGACATGGCGGGCCGGGGCGAACATACGCTGGGCCAGTTCGCCCAACTACATGCGTGACTACCGTGTCAGCGGGTACGGGCAGGATACGCTCAATTCCAACGTCTACCTGGAAGGGTTCGGCACGGGATCGTATTCACGCCTTGATGCCGAAGGCTACCAGGGCATGAACCAGGGCGTCATCCATAACCAGGACCTGCCGTGGGTGCTGCCGCGCTACACCTACAGCTATTTTGGCCAGCCTGATTCGCTGGGTGGCCGGTTCAGCCTCGATACGACGGATTTCTATGTCTATCGTGAAAACGGGACTTCAGACCAGCGCGGGCAGCTTTCGCTCAACTGGGACCGGCCGTTCCACAACTCGCTGGGGCAGATATGGGACCTGACCCTGCATGTTGAATCGGCCATCCACCGCGCGACCGAACTGAACCAGCAGCCCAACTACGCCCGCACCACCCGCGCACAGGTGGAGGGGCAGGTGCTGCCCACCGTCGGCCTGAAGATGAACTGGCCCTTCCTGCGCAGCTTCAACCACAATACCGGCACCCAGATCCTTGAACCCATCGTGCAGTTCCTTGCCGCGCCCAATACGGGCAACAGCACGTCGCGCAACATCCCCAACGAAGACAGCCTGTCGTATGAATTCACGGATTCCACGCTGTTCTCGCTCAACCGCTATGCCGGCACGGACCGGCTGGATGGCGGCCTGCGCGCCAATGTCGGGCTGCATAACAACTGGACATGGAACGGCCACCAGATCGACGTGCTGATCGGTGAAAGTTTCCAGGAACATATCGACCACAACCGCCTGCCCTATTCCGGCCTGAACCACCACCTGTCGGATGTGGTGATGGGCACGCATATCGTACCCAACCAGTTCTTTGATTTCGACGGCAAGATGCGGCTTGACCCCTATGGTGGCAAGGTTGACTTCGCCGATGCGCTGGGCAGCGCGGGCTTCAGCCATTTCCGTGTCACGGGCGGCTATCTGTTCGAACCGGTCACGCCCTATTATTATTATGCCCAGCGTCCCTACACCTCGGCGGCGCCCGACGTCTATTACAAGCCCGTCAGTGAACTGACGGTGGGGGCGGCCTCCAACTGGGACAACTGGCACATTGCCGCCTATCTGCGCCGCAGCCTGTCACGCAAGGAAAGCGTCGCGGTGGGTGGCGATGCAGGGTACCAGAATGACTGTTTCGGGCTGGATGTCATGTATCTCAAGCAGTACACCACGATTGGTGGCCAACAGAGCAATTCAACCGTAATGTTCTCCCTTACGTTCAAAACCATCGGTACATTTGGTATCAATGGCTGACCTGATGCGCGAAAGACCGAGCTGGATGTCCTTCTTCCCCACCTCCCGTGGCGCTGTCGCCTCCCCTGCATCGCGGCGGGGCCGCATGGGCCGCACCCTTGCGGCAACCCTGCTGGCGTGCGTGGCGCTGGTGGGTCATGAACAGGCGGCCAGCGCCCGCACGGCCCGCGCCATTGCCCAGCAGGCGCAGGCGGCGGAAGACCAGGACGCCATCATCGCCACCGTAAACGGCGCGGTCCTGACCAAGCGCGATGTCGATACGCGCGGGCGGCTGTTTGCCCTGTCATCGGGGCTGGATGTCAGCGATGATGTGATGCAGCGGCTGCGCCCGCAGATCGTGCGGCAGCTGATTGATGAAAAACTGCGCATGCAGGAAATGCTCGACCGCCACATCAACGTGCCGATCCAGCAGATCGGGGACGCCATTGCCGGCATCGAACAGCGTAACGGCATGCCCCAGAACGCCCTGCGCAACAAGCTGGCGGAAGATGGCGTATCGCTGACCACGCTGATTGACCAGATCCGCGTGCAGATCGGCTGGTCGCAGGTGCTGCGTCAGGAAACGGCCGAACATGGCCGCATTACCGCATCCGAGATCGAGCAGCGCATGGCCGCGCTGAAGCGTGAGGATGGCAAGCCGGAATACATGATCAGCGAGATTTTCGTGCCGGTGGACGATCCGCGCCATACGGAAAACGAACTGAAATTCACCGAAACCATCATTCAGGAACTGCGTGAGGGCGCGCCCTTTCCCATTGTCGCCGCACAGTTCTCGCAGGGGCAGAGCGCGCTGGATGGCGGCATGATGGGCTGGACACAGGAAGACGGCCTGGACCCGCAGGTGGTGGACGTGGCGCGCAAGATGCCGGATGGCGCCATTTCCAACCCCATCCGCGTCGCGGGTGGCTATGTCATCGCCACCATTGCCGAACGGCGGACGGTCGGCCACCAGATGGCCACCATCCTGACCATCCGGCAGGTTTTCTTCCCCTTCGACACGCCACTGGACCCGGAAAACCCGACCGACCAGCAGAAAGCAACGCTGGACACCGCCACGGCGTTCACCAACGAAGCCAAGAGCTGTGACCAGATGGAAGCCGAGAACAAGAAACTGGGGGAAAAGCACCCCAGCGACCCCGGCGAACTCATGCTGAACCACCTCAACCCCCAGATGCGCGAAATCCTTGAGCCACTGGCCCCGGGCAAGACCAGCAAGCCGCTGGTTTCGGGCGAAGGCATACTGGTGCTGATGGTCTGCACCCGTGAGGAGCGCAACATCGCCATCCAGACCCCCAGCCAGATTGCCGACCACCTGATGAACGAACGCGTGGAACAGACATCACGCCAGCTGAACCGTGACCTGCAGCGCCGCGCGATCATCGACATGCGTTCCAAGACCTGATCGGCCCATGACCATGACCGAACGCCCCCGGGCGCTGGAACCCCTGCGCGAGACCATTGCGCGGCACGGGCTGGACGCGCGCAAGGCGCTGGGACAGCACTTCCTGCTGGATCCGGCCATTACGGCGCGTATCGCGGCGCTGGCTGGGGATCTGGCGGGGCAGCACGTGGTGGAAGTCGGTCCCGGCCCCGGCGGCCTGACCCGCGCGCTGCTGGATACCGATGCCGCCAGCATTGTCGCGGTGGAGGTGGACACACGGGCGGTTGCCGTCATTACGGAACTGGCCGCCCTGGCCCCCGATCGCCTGCGGATCATCGAAGCCGACGCCATGCGGTGCGACCTGACCACGCTGTGTCCCGCCCCGCGCCAGATCATCGCCAACCTGCCCTATAATGTCGGCACGCCGCTGCTGGTGGGCTGGCTGCGGCAGGCGGCTGCGTGGTCACGGCTGACATTGATGTTCCAGCAGGAAGTGGCCGAACGTATCTGCGCCGCCCCCGGTTCGGCGCATTACGGCAGGCTGGGCGTGCTGGCGCAGTGGACGTGCCGCTGCGGTGTGCAGATGCATATTCCCCCCGGCGCGTTTTCCCCGCCGCCCAAGGTCCATTCTGCCGTGGTCGGGCTGATCCCCCATGCGCAGCAGCCCGATGCCCACGTTTTCCGTGCCATGGAACAGGTTACGGCGGCAGCGTTCGGCCAGCGGCGCAAGATGCTGCGCGGTGCGCTGAAATCCATTGGTGGTGAAGCCTTGCTGGCCGAAGCGGGCATTGACGGCAGCCGCAGGGCCGAGACACTGGACATTGCAGAATTCGACCGTCTGGCCCGCCTTCATGCCCGCAGGGCCGCGACCCCGGCCTGACCATCCTGCATGGTCCCCGGCTGCGGGGCGTACATGTAATCGCGCACCAGGGGTACGGCATCGATTTCACGCACCAGCTGCAACTGGAAATTCAGGTGCCCCTGCACGCGGAAGGCAAGTTCGGACACCACAAGATAGAATTCGAACATGCGGCAGAAGCGTTCATCATACAGCCGCGCGACCTGCTGCCGCCGTGCCGCGAAACGGCTGCGCCAGTGGGCGATGGTGTGCGCGTAATGCAGGCGCCAGATCTCGCAATCCGTCAGCCATAACCCGGCGCGTTCCACGGCGCTGACGGCTTCACTGACCGCCGGGGAATAGCCACCGGGAAAGATGTAGCGGTCGATCCATGGATTGGTCACACCCGGCCCTTCCCTGCGGCCGATGGAATGCAGCACCATGACCCCATCGGGGCGCAGGGCTGCGCGCATGGTGTCAAAAAACGCCGGGTAATGGGCCACGCCCACATGTTCGAACATACCGATGGAAATGATCCGGTCGTACTGTCTGCTGACGGCACGGTAATCCAGCAGTTCAAAGCGCACGCGCCCGTCCAGCCCCGCCGCCCGCGCGCGCTGGCGTGCGATATGCAGCTGTTCCACCGACAGGGTAATGCCCGTGACCTGCGCGCCGTAATCGCGCGCCAGCGTCAGGGCCATGCCGCCCCAGCCACACCCCACGTCCAGAACGCGCATGCCGGGGCGTGACAGGTGCAGCTTGGCCGCCAGGTGATGTTTCTTGGCCGCCTGCGCCTGTGCCAGCGTTTCGTTGCCCGTAGGGAAATAACCGCACGAATACTGCATGTCCCCATCAAGGAAATGCCGGTACAGCCGACTGTCCAGATCATAATGATGCGCCACGTTACGCCGGGCACGCCGCAGGGTGTTATCCTGCAGCCATGTCCGCGCGATATAGCGCAGGGAACCAAAGATCCGTTCCCCCGCGGGGCTGCGCCGCATGACATTGAGCATGAGCACATGCAGCAGGTCATACAACGTGCAGCCCACCGGGCGCAGCGTGCCCGCCATGTAGGCTTCCCCCACCTTCAGCGCGGGATCAAGCAGCAGGGCACGCACCGTTTCCCCATCCGCGATCCACAGGCCGGCCTGCGGCCCGGGGCCACCAACGTACACGCGCCTGTCCCCGCCGGGGTAATGGACATCCAGCCGCCCCAGGGTAATGAAATGTGCAAAGGCCCGGTCCAGCAATACAGATGCCATCACTCGTCCCCTTCACACATGCCCGCCCGGCAACAGGCGGATGCACCCGCCCCGGAAACGACAAAAGCCCGGAAGAGTTTCCTCTTCCGGGCTTTCGCAACCGGTCAGGCACCCCGTATGGGGTACCAGATCAGGTCAGTCAGACAGCCGGGGTTTCCTCGACGGCGGTTTCTTCCGAAACCTCGCCTTCGGTTACCGCGCCTTCTTCGGCCAGAACCTGATCGTCGTCCTGATCGACGCCGATTTCCTCACCACGCGCCTGACGTTCCGCTTCTTCTTCAGAACGGGCAACGTTGACGGTGACCTGCATGGTCACTTCCGGGTGCAGGGCGACGCTGACTTCATACAGGCCAAGCTGCTTGATCGGTTCGGGCAGGATGACCTGGTTGCGGCCGATGGTCAGGCCGGCCTTGGTCGCTGCTTCCGCGATGTCACGGGTCGTGACGGAGCCATACAGGCTGCCGCTGTCGCCAGCCTGACGGATCAGAATGACGGACAGGCCGTGCATCCGCTCAGACAGGCGCTCGGCCTCCTCGCGGTTCTTGAGGTTCTGGGCCTCAAGCTGCGCACGTTCACGTTCGAAACGCTCACGGTTGTGTGCGTTGGCGCGGATCGCCTTGCCCTGGGGCAGCAGGAAGTTACGGGCATAGCCCGGCTTCACCGTGACGATCTCGCCCATCTGGCCCAGCTTCTCGACGCGCTGGAGCAGGATGAGTTCTACTGCGGACATGGTTCTGCCTCCCTCAGCTTACAATGTAGGGCAGCAGGGCCAGGAAACGCGCGCGCTTAATGGCCTGGGCCAGTTCACGCTGCTTCTTGGCGGACACTGCCGTGATGCGGCTGGGAACGATCTTGCCACGTTCGGACAGGAAGCGGCTCAGCAGGCGCACGTCCTTGTAGTCGATCTTCGGCGCGTTGGGGCCGGAGAACGGGCAGGACTTGCGACGACGGTAGAACGGGCGGCGCGCGCCAACCGCAACGCGGCGGGCGGCGGGATTGATCTCGGTTGATTCGGACATCAGCTCTTACTCCGCTTCGGCGCTGGCAGTGGCGTTGGCGCGCTGCTGTTCTTCACGCTCGTTACGGGCGCGGAACTCCTCGCGGTCATCGAAATTACGGCGCGTGCCGCGACCGCTTTCAAAACGGCCGGTGGGCTTGGGCCCACGGAAGCCACGCTCACGCTCGTCACCCTTGCGCGACAGGATGACCGACGGTGCTTCGTCAATCTCATCCACACGCAGGGTCAGCACGCGCAGAACGTCTTCGTTCAGGCTGAGCTGACGCTCGATTTCCTTGATGGCGGTGGAAGAACCATCCAGGCCCAGAAGCATGTAATGCCCCTTGCGGTTCTTCTTGATACGGTAAGCCAGCGTGCGCAGGCCCCAGTATTCACGCTTCTTGACGGAACCGGATTCCGCTTCAAGCTGGGCGGCGATGCCATCGGCGATGGCTTCGACCTGCTGCTGCGACACGTCATTACGTGCGATCAGCACGGTTTCATACAACGGCATTGGGACTCCCTTCGGATCACTTCAACCCCCGCATGGACGGACACGGTCCGCCATGTTGCCACCAGGGCACGGGTATAGCCGGGGGCGATGCCACGCACCCGGCAGGGAAGAGGCGGTTTGAAACACAAACCCGGCCAATAGACAAGGAAAAAGTCAGGTCAGCGCCGTTTCAATCGGTGCCAGCCACGTAAAGACCGGCATGGGCCTGACATCCTGCGGGCGGTCATGGCGGAAACCGGTCACGGCCCTGACCAGTTCCAGCGGCACATCAAGCATGCTGCCCGGACCACGCGGGTCAGCCAGTCCCCGCTCCACCGCGGCAAAGGCCTTTTTGTGCAGGTCGGGCAGCGCGTCCGGCGCGTTCCCTTTTATATCCAGATCCAGATAGTCGCTGTTCCGCCCGTCATGCTGGACGGTCCAGATTTCTTCGCCATCTGCATAGCCTGCGGCCTGGCTGACCGGGTCAACCGACGCCACGTCGCACGTGACCAGCCTGCCCTCACGGCACAGGGTCCTGCGGTCATAGCTGGAAATCAGGCCGCTATCGTTATTGGTGCGGATGACAAACCAGCCATTGGGAAGGTTCGCAATGGCGTATGGCGCTTCATCATTCGGGTCGGGTTCACCAGTATCGCGCAGGCCGAGGGCTTCCAGCAGCGCCGCGCGATCGACACCGTGGAACTTGTAATACGACATATCAAAATCCATGCTCTCCACTCCTCATTGACCTGGAGGGAGAGATGGTCACGTCATATTGTTATAACAAGGACCGGGTTCACGATTTCGTGCCCCGGTGCCGTCTTTCATTCAGTCCAGACGCAGGTGCTGCGGCACCTTCAGCCCCAGCGTGTCGGGAATGGTCCAGATTTCATGAATCGTCCGCACCTTGCGAAAACCGGCCCGCTGGTAATTGGGCAGCGCGCGCGGGTGGTCCGCAGAACAGGTATTGACCCGCAGCACCGCCGGATTCATCGCCCATGCCCGCGCCACCATCTGGTGCAGGAAGACCTGCCCGACCCCACGGCCGATCCATGCGGGCAACAGCCCGAAATAGGCGATATTGATATCGGGGGCATACCGGCTGTCGAGTTCACAGAACCCCGCAGGCACGTCCCCATCATACAGCACATGCACGCCAATGCCGGGACTGGACAGCAGGGCCGCAAGGTCACTGTCGGGCATGACGCGGCGCAGCCACCAGCAGTAATCAGCCCCCACGGCGTCATACAGGTCACGATACCACGCAACACCGGGGCGAAAGACCTGCCGGATACTGTAGCCATGTGGCAGGACAGGCGGAATGCCGGGGGGCGCACGATCCATGCATAGGAACGTCACGTCCACCCCGACCCGTGTTCCATCACCGCCCGGTTCATCACGGGCGGGCGGGCATGGAACCTCAGTTATCATCAAGGAAGGAACGCAGCTTACGGCTCCGGCTGGGATGCTTGAGCTTGCGCAGGGCCTTGGCCTCGATCTGGCGGATACGTTCACGCGTCACGTTGAACTGCTGGCCCACTTCTTCCAGCGTGTGATCGGTGTTCATGCCGATGCCAAAGCGCATGCGCAGCACACGTTCCTCACGCGGGGTGAGCGAGGACAGCACGCGCGTCGTTGCTTCACGCAGGTTGGTCTGGATCGCGGCATCCAGCGGGATGACGGCGGCCTTGTCCTCGATGAAATCGCCAAGATGGCTGTCCTCCTCGTCCCCGATCGGGGTTTCGAGCGAGATCGGCTCCTTGGCGATCTTGAGCACCTTGCGCACCTTCTCCAGCGGCATGCCCAGCTTTTCGGCCAGTTCCTCCGGCGCGGGTTCGCGCCCGATCTCATGCAGCATCTGGCGTGACGTGCGGACCAGCTTGTTGATCGTCTCGATCATGTGGACCGGGATACGGATGGTCCGCGCCTGATCGGCGATGGAACGCGTGATGGCCTGACGGATCCACCACGTGGCGTAGGTCGAGAACTTGTAGCCACGGCGGTATTCGAATTTGTCCACCGCCTTCATCAGGCCGATATTGCCTTCCTGGATCAGGTCAAGGAACTGCAGGCCACGATTGGTGTATTTCTTGGCAATCGAGATCACGAGACGCAGGTTCGCCTCGATCATTTCCTTCTTGGCGCGCGCCGAATCCCGTTCACCCCGCGACACGGTGGCGTAGACACGGCGGAATTCACCCACCGGCAGGCCGGTTTCCTGTGTCAGGTCAGCCACCTGGTTACGCAGGCGGATCACCGTCTCGCCATGCTTGGCAAGGAAGTTCTTCCACGACTTGGCCGGCAGGGTGGCGACCATGTCCATCCAGCCGGGATCGAGTTCGCGGCCACGATATTTCAGCAGGAAGTCATCACGCGACACGCGGGTGCTTTCCGCCAGTCGCAGCATGCGCCCCTCCAGCCCGTTCAGGCGCTGGAAGATTTCCTTCAGGTGTTCGACCAGCACCTCGATACGCGCATTGTGCAGGTGAACCTGCTGGACCTTGCCCACCAGTTCCATGCGCAGCTGTTCGTAACGGCTTTCCTCATCGGCGGAAATTTCCTGACCCGCCGTGAATTTTTCCAGCCGTTCGGCCTGCACCCTGTGCAGGGCGTCGTACAGCGCCTCGACTTCCTCGAACTGTTCAAGGATTTCGGGCTTCAGCTTTTCCTCAAGCGCGGACAGCGACAGGCCGGCCCCTTCGCCTTCACCCTCACCTTCGCCCTCGGTTTCCTCGGCTTCCTCGTTCTCGGTGCCTTCGTTTTCGCCAAAGGCTTCCTCGCCTTCCGCGGCCTCGACGGGATCATTGCCGCCAGACTGCATGGCCTCGAGGTCCACGATGTCACGCAGCAGCATTTCACCGGCCTTGAGCCGGTCATGCCACGAAATGATGGCGCGGAAGGTCAGCGGGCTTTCGCACAGACCGCCGATCATCTCGTCCCGGCCGGCCTCGATGCGCTTGGCGATCGCGATTTCGCCCTCACGCGACAGCAGTTCGACCGACCCCATTTCGCGCAGGTACATGCGCACCGGATCATCGGTGCGGCCCAGGCTTTCGGTATCGACGTTACCGGCGGCGGGTTCCTCGCTCTCGCTCTCTTCCTCAGCCGTGTCGTCGCTCTTGGTTTCAGCGGGGGCCGGGGTTTCGGTTTCGTCGTTGTCCTCGTTCTCGACAACCTGCATGCCCATTTCCGACAGGGCCGCCATCACGTCCTCGATCTGCTCGGAGGACATCTGGTCCTGCGGCAGGACGGCATTGAGTTCGTCGAAAGTGATGTAACCGCGTTCCTTGCCGCGGGCGATCAGTTTCTTGACGGCGCCGGACCGGGTGTCCAGCAGGGTCGTATCGTTATCCTGATCCCCCGAAGCCGTGTCCGTACCCGTGGCTGTCTTTGTCGCCATGCCCGATCAATCCCTACCCAGCAAATCCGTTTACGCAAGCGCGCACACCCTGCCCGCGCACAGTGGCCGTTCCCTTTTCCGTCCGCCGGTATGTAGCGGGACAGGATACGGCCAATCATACCGTTTTCATCTGCTTTTGTCTGGTGCAGGTGGTCGATAACATGGCCGAAGTCAAGGGTTGCTCCGGTTCATTTCATGCATTCGGTCAATTTTCCGCCTTATTCATCAAGGTCGGTACCGCCCCGGCGCAGGGTATCAAGCGCCAGCAGGCGGGTGCGCAGGCTGGCCCATGCGGCCTCATCCAGATCACCCGTGCACATCCGTTCGGTATCAGCGCGAATTTCGGCGGCAAAGCGTTCAACATTCAACAAAGCGTAAAAATGCCACCACTCGTGCCGCGGGTCGGTACCGAACAGATCGTCATCCCCATGCCCGCCCTTGCGCCGCCCGCGCACGGCCTGCACGCGCAGGCATACATCATCCAGCCCCGCGGTGGACAGGCAGGCCGCCAGTTCATCAGGGGGCGGCAGTTCGCCACGGACGTCATACAGGTCCAGCAGGTCCTCACGCAGGGCGGCAAGGTCGGCGGGCAGTTCAAGACGGCAGTAGGCGTCCTGCACTTCATCCAGCACGCCGGGCTGTTCCAGAATGATGGCGCTAAGGATGCACTGGCGCTGCAGGTCCGCATCCATGATGGCGACGGGGGATGTGGCGATTCCGGCCTTTTTCACGCTGCCGCGCGCACCGTTGCGGCGGAAGGTCTGGAAAAAACTGTCCAGCAGGGTGGAACGGTATTCGGATGCCAGCGCCTTGTCGGGAATCAGGCCCGCGACCTCCACCAGCCTGCGGCGCAGGGCTGCGCGCTGTTCCGGGCCGGGGTTGCGCACGCCCTCGCTCAGCAGGCCGAACAGCACGTCCCCCATCGGGCGCGCGCCCGTGACCAGGGCCGCCATGGCGGCGGGGCCGTCACGGCGCACCAGACTGTCGGGGTCGTCATTTTCCGGCAGGACGCAGAACCGCAGGCTACGGTCCACGTTCAGCAGCGGCAGCGCGGTTTCCGCCGCCTTCACCGCCGCACGCTGCCCCGCCGCATCGCCATCGAAACACAGCACCGGGGCCGGGGCGACCTGCCACAGCGCCTCAAGCTGTTCGGATGTCAGCGCCGTGCCCAGCGGGGCCACGGCGCCGCGAAAGCCCGCCTGGTGCAGGGCGATCACGTCCATGTAGCCTTCCACCACCAGCAGGTCGGCTTCCGGCCCCGTGCCCCGCACGGCTTCGCGCGCGCGATCAAGGCCGAACAGCACCCGACGCTTGGAAAAAATGGCGGTTTCCGGTCCGTTCAGGTATTTGGGCTGGCCATCGCCCAGTATGCGCCCGCCAAAGGACACCAGCCGCCCGCGCCGGTCACGGATGGGAAAGGTCACACGGTTGAAGAACAGTTCGCGCGATGGCGTGCCGTCCTCATCCGCACGCATGACACCCGCGTCGCGCAGCATGGCGGGGGTTATGTCCAGCGCTGCCATTTCGGTAACCAGCCCCCCACGCCCTTCCCCCGACCAGCCAAGGCCGAAGGCGGTTATGGTTTCATCCGTCAGGCCACGGCCCTGCAGGTAGGCCAGCCCTTCGCGTCCTTCCGGCTGGTACAGCCTGCGCTGCCATGATGCCTGCACCGCGTCGAGCACCTCACCCAGCGTGCGGGCACGTTCGGCCTGTTCGCGCTGGTTGCGGTCGGGCTTTGGCATTTCCATGCCGGCGGCGGTGGCCAGTTCCTCCACCGCTTCGGGGAAGGAACGGCCCTCGCTCTGCATCACGAAGGTGATGACATCGCCATGGGCCTGACAGCCAAAGCAGTGGTAATGGTCATCATACACATAGAACGATGGCGTCTTTTCCCCATGGAAGGGGCAGCATGCCTTCCAGTTCTTTCCCGAACGCACCAGCTTTGTCCGCCGCCCGATAATGGGGGCGATGGGCGTGCGGGCACGCAGTTCGTCAAGGAATGCGGGATCAAGCGCCATCGTATCGTGTGTCCCTGCCCTCAGGCGGCAAGGCGCGCGCGCACCACGGCGGAGGCGCGTGCGGGATCAAGGGCCGCGCCAAACTGCTGCTTCAGCGCCGCCATGACCTTGCCCATGTCCTTCATGGATGTGGCGTCGGTGCGTTCGATGGCCTCACGCACGGCGGCCTCGATGGTGGCGTCATCCAGATCGGGCGGCAGGTAGGCGCGGATGATCGCGATTTCGGCGTTTTCCTTTTCCGCCAGTTCGGGGCGGCCGCCCTTTTCATACATGGACGCTGATTCCGTGCGGGACTTGATCATGCCGCGCAGCATGGAAATCACGGCTTCGTCGCTCACCTGGTCCTCACCCTTGGCGCGACCGGCGATATCGACATCCTTCAGCTTTGCGGTGATCATGCGGATGGTGCCGACCTTTTCACTCTGGCCTGCCTTCATGGCTGCTTTCAGGTCATCCATGAAACGTGCGCGCAAGGACATGACTGTCAACTCCTCTGCCCGGCGGGCGGGGCGGGATGCCCCGTTCGTGCCGGGAATAATTTTCCCATCATCTCATTTCGCAGGTACGTGGGAATTTTCTTCCCAATTACCAGAGACGCTGTTAGGCAATACTCCCGGAAGGGACATCATCCAATGCCGATGACGATAGAAAGTATTATCGAACGCCTCGGCGGCGCCGAACAGGCCGCCCGCCTGACAGGTGTCAGCACCGAGGCCATTCGCAAATGGCGGCAGGCCCGCGCCATTCCGCCCAAGCACTGGACAACCGTGCTGCGGGCGACCGGCCTGTCACTGTCCGACCTGCAACCCGACACAGAATCCGACCGACCGGAGCCCATGATGAGCACGTCAAACCCGATCGCACCGGCCGACAGGCCCAAAGCCGCGACAGCCGCCCTGATCCTGGCGGATGGCACCGTTATGTGGGGCCGCGGATTCGGCGCGCACAGCACGGAGCGCGCACTGGGTGAAATCTGTTTTTCCACCGGCATGACCGGGTACCAGGAAACGCTGACCGACCCGTCCTTTGCCGGACAGATCATCACCTTCACCTTCCCCCATATCGGCAATACCGGCACCACGCCGGAGGATGATGAGGCAACCCGCATCCATGCCCGCGCGCTGGTGGTCAAGGAAGACCTGACGGCGCCGGCCAACTGGCGTTCGACCGAATCGCTGGACGCGTGGCTGAAGGCGCAGGGCATTCCGGGCATCTGCGGCATCGACACCCGCGCGATTACGCGCCGCATCCGCGAAGGCGGCCCGCAGACGGCCATCGTGGCCTATCCCGCCGATGGGAAATTCGACATCCCCGCCCTGCTGGCACAGGCGCGCGCATGGCCGGGGCTGGAGGGCATGGACCTTGCGGGCGAAGTGACCTGCGCCAAGGCCTATACATGGGCCGAAGGCGTGTGGCAGTGGCCGCATGGCACCGCCCCCCTGCCCGCGAAACGCCGCAAGGTGGTTGCGGTCGATTACGGGGCCAAGCGCAACATCCTGCGCTGCCTTGCCACGGCGGGCTGTGACGTAACCGTGGTGCCCGCGACCGCAACGGCGGAGGACATCCTCGCCCTCGATCCCGCTGGCGTGTTCCTGTCCAACGGGCCGGGCGACCCGGCGGCGACGGCAAAATATGCGGTCCCGGCCATCCGGGGCGTGCTGGAAGCAGGCAAGCCGGTGTTCGGCATCTGCCTTGGCCACCAGCTTCTGGCCCTGGCGCTGGGGGCCAAGACCTACAAGCTGGCACGCGGCCACCGTGGCGCCAACCAGCCGGTCAAGGACCTGGCGACAGGCAGGGTGGAAATCACCAGCCAGAACCACGGTTTCGCGGTGGATGACAAATCCCTGCCCAATGACGTGCGCGCCACCCATACCAGCCTGTTTGACGGATCGAACGAAGGCATTGCCACCAGCCGTTACCCGGCATTTTCGGTGCAGTACCACCCTGAAGCCAGCCCCGGCCCGTCCGACAGCCACTACCTGTTCCGCCGTTTTGTCGACCTGATCGACACCACAACCAAGACCGCGTGAAAGCCGACCCATGCCAAAACGGACAGACATCAGTTCCATCCTGATTATCGGCGCCGGCCCGATCGTTATCGGCCAGGCGTGCGAATTCGACTATTCCGGCGCGCAGGCCTGCAAGGCCCTGAAGGAAGAGGGCTACCGCGTCATTCTGGTCAATTCCAACCCCGCCACGATCATGACCGATCCGGGGCTGGCGGATGCGACCTATATCGAGCCGATCACCCCGGAATTCGTCGAACGCATCATCGAGCGTGAAAAGCCCGACGCCGTGCTGCCCACCATGGGTGGCCAGACCGCACTGAACACGGCGATGGCGCTGGACAAGTCGGGCTTCCTGAAAAAGCACAATGTCGAACTGATCGGTGCCAATGCCGAAGTGATCGACCGTGCCGAGGACCGGCAGAAATTCCGCGAGGCGATGGACGAGATCGGGATCGAAAGCCCGCGCAGCCTGATCGCCCATACGCTGGAGGAAGCGCGCAGCGCGCTGGCCACCGTCGGGCTGCCCGCGGTTATCCGCCCGTCCTTCACCATGGGCGGTTCGGGCGGCGGCATTGCCTACAACAAGGAGGAGTTCGACCGCATCGTCTCCTCCGGGCTTGATGCCTCCCCCACCACGGAAGTCCTGATCGAGGAATCCGTGCTGGGCTGGAAGGAGTATGAGATGGAGGTCGTGCGCGACACGGCCGACAACTGCATCATCATCTGCTCCATCGAAAACATCGACCCGATGGGCGTGCATACCGGCGATTCCATTACCGTCGCCCCCGCGCTTACGCTGACCGACAAGGAATACCAGCGCCTGCGTGACATGTCGCTGGCCTGCCTGCGCAAGATTGGCGTGGAAACCGGCGGGTCAAACGTGCAGTTCGGCATCAACCCCGTTGATGGCCGCGTGGTGGTGATCGAGATGAACCCGCGCGTGTCGCGCTCCTCGGCACTGGCATCGAAGGCGACGGGCTTCCCGATCGCCAAGGTCGCGGCCAAGCTTGCGGTCGGCTATACGCTGGATGAACTGACCAACGACATCACCGGCAGCACGCCGGCGTCGTTCGAGCCGACGATTGACTACGTCGTGGTCAAGATCCCGCGCTTTACGTTCGAGAAGTTCCCCGGCACGCCTGCCCTGCTGTCCACCAGCATGAAATCGGTTGGGGAGGCGATGGCCATTGGCCGCTCCTTCCCCGAAGCACTGCAGAAGGGCCTGCGTTCGATGGAAATCGGGCTGGCTGGCCTTGATCCGGTGGAAGCACCGGGGGATGGCGGCACCGATGCCTTCCGCGCCGCCCTGTCGCAGCCGCGCCCCGAGCGTATCCTGATGGCGGCACAGGCCCTGCGCGCGGGGCTGAGTGTCGAGGACATCCACGATGCCTGCCGGTTCGAACCGTGGTTCCTGCGCGAACTGGCCAAGATTGTAGCAGCCGAACACGTGGTGGTGCGTGACGGCCTGCCGGAAGATGCGGACAGCCTGCGCACGCTGAAGGCCATGGGCTTTTCCGACATCCAGCTGGCCCGCCTGTCTGGCACCAATGCGGATGAAATCGCGAAGCTGCGCGAAAGCCGGGGCGTGCTGCCGGTCTACAAGCGTATCGATACCTGTGCCGGTGAGTTCGCGTCCCCCACGCCGTATATGTATTCGTCCTATGAAGGTGGGTACGGGGTGCCGGAATGCGAAAGCAGGCCGACTGACCGCAGGAAGATCGTCATTCTTGGCGGTGGGCCGAACCGGATTGGTCAGGGGATCGAGTTCGACTACTGCTGCGTCCATGCCGCCTATGCCCTGCGTGAGGCCGGGTTCGAGACGATCATGGTCAACTGCAACCCCGAAACCGTTTCCACCGACTACGACACGTCCGACCGCCTGTATTTCGAGCCGCTGACGGCGGAAGACGTGATTGCCCTGATCCGGCGCGAACAGGAAAACGGCACGGTTCTGGGCTGTATTGTCCAGTATGGCGGCCAGACGCCGCTGAAGCTGTCGCACGCGCTGGAAGCTGCCGGCATTCCCCTGCTGGGCACGCCGGCCGATGCGATCGACCGGGCCGAGGATCGTGAACGCTTCCAGGCCATGCTGCACAGGCTGGGACTGCGCCAGCCCGCCAACGGCATCGCCCGCAGCCCGGCAGAAGCCGAGGCGGTGGCCGAGAAGATCGGCTACCCCGTGGTGGTCCGCCCGTCCTATGTGCTGGGTGGGCGCGCGATGGAAATCGTGCATGACCGCGCCAGCCTGCAGCGTTACATGCGCGTGGCGCTACAGCTTGCAGGGGCGGAAGTGGCCAACGGCCCCGTGCTGATCGATCATTACCTGAACGATGCGATCGAGGCGGATGTGGACTGCATCGCCGATGGCAACGAGGTATATGTCGCCGGTGTCATGGAGCACATCGAGGAAGCGGGCATCCATTCCGGGGACAGCGCGTGTTCGCTGCCACCCTATACCCTGTCGCCCGCCATCGTGACCGAACTGAAAAGCCAGACGGAAGCCATGGCCCGCGAACTGGGCATTGTCGGCCTGATGAACGTTCAGTACGCGATCAAGGGGCAGGAAATCTTCGTGCTGGAGGTCAACCCGCGTGCCTCGCGCACCGTGCCGTTCGTGGCCAAGGCCACGGGTGTCCCGGTCGCCAAGATCGGCGCGCGCGTCATGGCCGGTGCGAAGCTGGGTGAATTCCGCCTTGATGACCGCGCCGTCGCCCCGCATGTGGCGGTGAAGGAAGCGGTCTTCCCCTTCAACCGCTTCCCCGACGTGGACACGATCCTTGGCCCTGAAATGCGCTCCACGGGTGAAGTGATGGGCCTCGATGCCTCATTCGAACGCGCATTCGCCAAGTCACAGCTTGCCGCTGGCGTGAAGCTGCCCCTGTCGGGGGCCGTGTTCCTGTCGGTACGCGACAGTGACAAGCCTGCGGTGAAATCCATTGGCCGCCTGCTGTCGGACATGGGCTTCCGTATCGTTGCCACGCGCGGCACGGCCAAATGCCTGCGTGAGGCGGGCGTAAGCGTGGACGTGGTCAACAAGGTGCTGGAAGGCCGGCCGAACTGTGTTGACGCCATCCGCTCGGGCGATGTCCAGATGGTCATCAACACCGCACAGGGCGCGCAGGCCGTCAGCGACAGTTTCGACATCCGCCGTTCGGCGCTGACGCATGGCATTCCCCACTACACCACCATCGCGGGCGCACGCGCCGCAACGCATGCCATTTCGGCCATGCGCGAGGGGGTTCTTGAAGTCGCGCCCCTTCAATCCTATTTTAAGGGATCATTCTGAGCGTATCGTATCAAAACGGGTGGCCTGCCGGTCCGAAAACCGGCGGCCACCCGCGTTGCATTGACGCGATAGGCCCGGACACGGCAACCAACAGTCAGTTGTGGAAACTGACCTTCACCTCGGGGACAAACCTTGCAGAAATTTCCGATGACAGGCCCCGGCCTGGAACGGCTTGAAGACGAACTGCGCAAGCTCAAGAGTGAAGAACGCCCCGCGATCATTCGTGCGATCGCCGAAGCGCGGAGCCATGGCGATCTTTCGGAAAACGCGGAATACCACGCGGCCCGCGAACGCCAGTCCTTTACCGAAGGCCGTATTCAGGAACTGGAGGAAATCGTCTCCTCCGCCGAAGTCATCGACCCTGCTTCCCTGTCGGGCGACCAGGTGAAGTTCGGCGCGCGCGTCAAGCTGGTGGATGAGGAAACCGACAAGGAAGCCACCTACCAGATCGTTGGCGTGTACGAAGCCGACATCAAGCAGGGGCTTCTGTCCATTTCCTCGCCGCTTGCCAAATCCCTGATCGGCAAGAGCATTGGTGACAGCGTATCCGTGCCCGCCCCCGGCGGTGACCGGACGTATGAAATCCTGGAAGTCACCTACGGCTAGGCGCACCCACCGTGATCACGCTTGAAGACATCACCGCCGCCGCACAGCGGATAAAGGGGCGCGTGCTGCACACGCCCACCATACCCTGCCAGACACTGTCGCGCGCGACCGGCGCGGATATCGTGCTCAAGCTCGATAACCTGCAGGCCGTGGGTTCATTCAAGGAACGCGGGGCGGCCAACAAGCTGGCCCTGCTGACCCCGCGTGAACGCGAACGCGGCGTCATTACCGTCTCGGCCGGCAACCATGCGCAGGGCGTTGCCCGCCATGCCTCCCTGCTGGGTATCGACGCGGTCATTGTCATGCCGCGCTTCACCCCCGCCGCCAAGGTCACGCGCACCGCCGCGTGGGGGGCGACCGTGGTGCTGGAGGGCGACAACTTCGCCGAGGCCACCGCGCACGCCAACATGCTGTGCCAGCGCGAGGGCCGGGTATTCGTCCACCCCTATGACGATCCCGAAGTCATGGCGGGACAGGGTACCTTCGCCCTTGAACTGTTCGAGGACGCGGGGCCGCTGGATACATTCGTCTGCCCCATCGGCGGTGGCGGCCTGCTGTCGGGCTGCGCGGTTGCGGGGCAGGCGCTGCAGCCGGATATGGATATCATTGGCGTGCAGGTGGAAAATTTCTCCTCCCTCGCCGGTTTCCCCGGTGATGAGGTGCTGCCACCGGGTGGCCCCACCATTGCCGAGGGCATCGCGGTGCTGCAGATCGGCCGCCAGCCACTGGAAGTGATCCGTGAACTGGTATCGCGCGTTCTGGTCGTGCCCGAAAGCGCGATCGAAACCGCGATCACCATGCTGGCGGAAGGGGCCAAGCAGGTCAGCGAGGGTGCGGGGGCAACTGCCCTTGCCGCCGTGCTGACCTATCCCGAACTGTTCCGGGGCAAGCGGGTTGCGCTGCCGGTGACCGGCGGCAATATCGACAGCCGCATCCTGGCCAACACGCTGCTGCGTTCGTTGCTGCGTGACGGGCGGCTTCTGTGCCTGAAAATGGAAATACCCGACCGCCCCGGCGTTCTGGCCGACATTTCACGCAAGATCAGTGATGAAGGCGGCAATATCATCGAGGTCTCTCACCAGCGCCTGTTCACCACGCCCAGCGTACAGGCTGCCGAGCTGGAGGTCATGGTCGAAGCCCGCGATCCCGACCATGCCCGCGCGCTGGAGGCGGAGCTGGCCAAGACCTATATCGTGCGCCGCGCCTGAACCCTTGCCGTAACACGACATAAAAAACCTGCGGAGGAATACGCCCCGCAGGTTTTTTTGAATTTGACAAACAATAAAAGTTTTCCGGGTGCTGCCTTTTTTCAAGAAGGCAGCGTTCTTCGAAGCTTTTGGAAAAAAGCTTCACCAAAAACTTTTCTTATTTGGTACCGAACAGACGGTCGCCCGCATCCCCAAGGCCGGGACGGATATAGCCATGTTCGTCCAGCCCCCGGTCAATGGCGCAGGTGACGATGCGTACATCCGGATGCGCCCTGCGCAGGCAGGCGATCCCTTCGGGGGATGCCAGCAGGCAGACAAAGACCATGCGTCCGCACCCCGCCTGCTTCAGTCGGTCAATGGCGGCCACCGCGCTGTGCCCCGTCGCCAGCATGGGATCGACGACCAGGCAGATGCGGTTACCGACATCATCGGGCAGCTTCAGGTAGTATTCGACCGGTTCCAGCGTTTCGGGATCACGGTACAGCCCGACATGACCAACCCGCGCCGAGGGCACGAGGTCCAGCAACCCGTCCAGAATCCCGTTCCCCGCCCGCAGGATGGAAATCAGGCACAGCTTCTTGCCCGCCAGCCGCCATGCCTGCATGCGTTCCATGGGGGTGTCGATTTCCACCGGTTCCAGCGGCAGCTCCCGCATGGCTTCATAACCGATCAACAGGCTGAGTTCACGCGCGAGGCGGCGGAACTCGCCCGTTGACGTATGGCGTTCACGCATGAGTGTCAGCTTGTGCTGCACCAGCGGGTGGCTGACGACAACAACACCTTCATCATGCGTGGCGGCAGGCTGGGTCATATCCATTCCTTCAATCGGGTTCGTGCTGATCAGGTAGCGCCATCACGCGGGACGAAAGTCAATGCCAGTCCATTCATGCAGTAGCGCAGGCCGGTCGGCGGTGGCCCATCAGGAAAGACATGGCCCAGATGCCCATTGCAATGGGCACAGTGCACTTCCGTGCGGGTCATGCCATGGCTGGTGTCGGTCGTGGTGCCGACAGCCCCTGGAATCGCATCGAAAAATGACGGCCACCCGCTGCCGCTTTCATATTTCGTGCCGGAGCGGAACAGCGGCGTCCCGCAGCCCGCGCAACGATATTCCCCGGCACGCTTTTCATTGTTCAGCGGGCTGGAACCGGGGCGTTCGGTCCCGTGTTCGCGCAGGATGCGCAACTGTTCGGGGGTCAGGCAGCCACACTGTGCCCCACTGGTTCTGGCGGTATCGGTCATGACGATTTCCTTCCTCCTGCACACGGGCATTTCACGCCCGCTTCTTTTAGGGCATCATGCCACCCAAAATAAAACAGGGAGACAATACCCATGAACGACCAGGCTCACGTAAACAAGGCACCCCGTCCCGTCATGCTGGCCATCCTTGATGGCTTTGGCTGGCGCGAGGACCCGGCGGACAACGCCGTGCGGTCCGCCCGCACCCCGGCATTTGACCGGCTGTGGCAGGCGGGACCGCATGCCTTCCTCAAGACGTGTGGGGAGGATGTGGGCCTGCCGCAAGGGCAGATGGGCAATTCGGAGGTCGGTCACCTGAATATCGGCGCAGGCCGGGTGGTGATGCAGGAACTGCCGCGTATTTCCACCGGACTGTCCGACGGGTCGGTGGCGCGCAGCGCGGTCATGCGCGATTTCATTGCCGCGCTGAAAAAAAGCGGCGGCACCTGCCACCTCATGGGCCTTGTCTCCCCCGGTGGCGTCCATGCCCATCAGGACCATGCCGTGGCCCTTGCGCGGATCGTGCGTGACGCAGGCGTGCCCGTGACCGTCCATATCTTTACCGACGGGCGTGACACCGCGCCGCAGTCCGGCCATGGCTATGTCAGCCAGATGCTGTCCACGCTGCCCGATGGCGTGCGGATCGGCACCGTGTCGGGGCGTTATTACGCCATGGACCGCGACCGGCGCTGGGACCGGGTGGAAAAGGCCTATAACGCCATTGTCGCAGGCGATGGCCCCCACGCGGGCGACACGCTGGAGGTACTGGACCGCGCGTATGAAGCGAGCACCACGGATGAATTCGTCCCCCCCACCGTGATCGGGGAATATGGCGGCATGCGTGATGGTGACGGCGTGCTGAGCTTCAATTTCCGCGCCGACCGCATCCGCCAGTTGCTCGATGCGCTGCTGGAGCCGAATTTTGATGGCTTCAAACGTGCAAGGCTGGTCAACCTTGCCGCCGTGACCGGCATGACCCGCTACAGCGACCGGCTGGCGGAACTGATTACCGTGCTGTTCCCGCCGCAGGAACTGCATGACCTGCTGGGTGACGTGGTATCAGCGGCGGGTCTGAAGCAGGTCCGCATGGCCGAAACCGAAAAATATCCCCACGTCACCTATTTCCTCAATGGCGGGCGCGAAGGCGAACTGCCGGGCGAGGACCGGGTCATGGTGCCCTCGCCCAAGGTCGCGACCTATGACCTGCAGCCCGAAATGTCAGCCCCGGAACTGACGGACCGCGCGGTGGAAGCCATCAACAGCGGCAAATATGACCTGATCGTGCTGAACTTCGCCAATGCCGACATGGTGGGCCATACCGGTGTGCTATCGGCCGCGATCAGGGCGGTCGAGGCCGTGGATCAGGGGCTGGGCCGCATTGCGGATGCGATCCACCATGCCGGTGGCGCGCTACTGGTCACGGCTGACCATGGCAATGCCGAAACCATGTTCGACCCCGAAACCAATGGCCCGCACACGGCCCATACGCTCAATGTCGTGCCGGTCGTGCTGACGGGGGTGAAGGAGGCGAAACTGCATGACGGGCGTCTGGCCGACCTTGCGCCCACGCTGCTGCAGCTTATGGGCCTGCCGCAGCCCGCGGCCATGACCGGCCATTCCCTGCTAGATGGGGCAACGCCATCCTGACACCCGGCCTGACCCTGACTGCCCGCTGGCGTGGCTGCATGGCCAGCGGAATCGTCCTTGCCTTCTGCATGGCGGTGCCGGCATGGGGGGCGCCTGTCGCCCACCATGCCGCAACCGGGACCAGTACCCATAACGCCACCCATGCGTCCACCGCGCGCGAACAGCGCATCCGCCAGCAGCTTGAAGCCGCACGCAGCGCGCGTGAAAACCTCCTCGCGCGCCAGCAGCAGCAGGCGCATGACCTGGAAGAACGCCGCAAGGTGGAACTCGAAGCGCGCGAACAGGCCCGCCAGGACGCGCAGAAGGCCGCCAGCCTGTCCGCCGCCACGGTCGATGCCACGGCCCGCCTGCAGCATACCGAACAGCTGGCCGCCGATCTGGACAGCCGCATTACCGGCCTGCACACCGAACAGGCCGCCCTGCGCCAGCAGCTTGCGCGCGAGGTCGCGCGCCTGTCCCCGCTTCTGCCGCTGGCCGAACGCCTGTCGCTTTACCCGGCGGATACGCTTCTGGCCGTGCCCCTTCCGGCCGACCGCGCGGTCACCGGCCTGCTGGTGGTGCATGGCATGATGGGCGATATCGCCAACCAGACCCGCGCCATTCATGACCGCCGTACCCGTCTGGCCCAGCTAGATGGTGAACTGGCCCAGCAGCAGCAGCAGATGCGACAGGTGGTCAGTGAACGTGAAAGCCAGCGCGATACGGTCAATCGCGCCGCCCACGCCGCGCTGGAGGCGCAGCAGCGGTCCAACGCCGCCGCCGCCAGTGCCACGCAGGCGGTAGAAGAGGCCGCCCGCCGCGCATCCAGCGTGCAGGACGCCATCGCCCGGATCGAGGCGACGGAAGAACAGGCGGAAAAAAATCTGGAAGAAGCCGCCCGCGCCGCCGAACGCGCCCACAACATGCAGGCCGCCGCCGCCGCCCGCAGGCAGGCGCATGAAATGGCCACCGGTGCGGGCCCCGGCATTACCCCCGCCACCAGCGCCAGCGCGGGCGCGCCGGTGGCGGGCACGGTGCTGACCGCATGGGGCCACCCGACCGAAAGCGGCCCGGCCACGGGCATTACCTATGCCCCGCCGTCACGCGCGACCGTGCGCGCGCCCTGCACGGGACGTATTGATTTCGCGGGCACGTTCCGCACCTATGGGCAGATGATGATTGTTGATTGCGGCAAGCATTACCGTTTCGTGCTGGCGGGGCTGGGTGAAATCGCGGTGGCGGCAGGCCAGCAGGTCAGCCATGGCGCTGCAGTCGGACAGATGCCACAATGGAATGGCGGCGGCAGCAGGCCCACGCTGTTCGTGCAGTTGCGCCACGGGGGTGGCACCGTCAATCCGGCCCCCTATCTGTGATATGGGCACGAGACGGTTTTATCCGCATGCAGGTTCGGTATATGCTGCGCCCCCGTGACGGATGGGCAAGACCACGTTACAACGCAACGCGAAGAGTACATGCAGGCCAGCCAGATCATGATGGCAGGCATCCAGGAGACAACGACGCATGAAGTTCCGTAATGGCTTGCTGATCGGTTGCGCCTTTCTTGCAGGGATCGCGGCAGCCCCGCAGGTTGCACATTATACAGTCGGCCGGTGGGGCGATATCGCCCCCATGGCCCATGCTGCGGACACTGTCTCCAAGGATGACAATTCCCCACACGAGATCGAACAGCTTATGTTCCTGTTCGGTTACGTGCTGGAAAAGGTGAAGGCCAATTATGTCGAGCCCGTCTCGACACGTGACCTGATCACCAATTCGCTCAACGGCATGCTCAGCGGTCTTGACCCGCACAGTTCCTACATGACGGAAAAGCAGTTCTCCGACCTGCAGGTGCAGACCAAGGGATCATTTGGCGGCCTGGGGCTGGAAGTACAGGGTGAGGACGGGCATGTGCGCGTCGTCTCCCCCATTGACGACACGCCTGCCGCCCGCGCGGGCATCAAGCCCGGTGACTTCATTGTCGCGATCGATGGCAAGAACATTGACGGGCAGCCGCTGGATCAGGTCGTGACCCAGATGCGCGGCAAGCCCGATACCCGCATCACGCTGACGCTGATCCGGGAAAAGGCGCCCAAGCCCATCATTGTCACCCTGACCCGCGCCATCATCCCGCTGCAGGTCATCAAGTCCGCGCTGTATGACAATATCGGCTACATCCGAATCGCGCAGTTCAATGAAGAAACGCAGTCCGGCCTGCTGGCCGCCTACAAAAAGCTGCAGGCCCAGACCCATAACAAGATGGCGGGGCTGGTCATTGACCTGCGTTCCGATCCGGGCGGATTGCTGACACAGGCGATTGACGTGGGATCCGACTTCATCCGCAGTGGTGAAATCGTCTCCACCCGCGCCCGCCACCCGCAGGACAGCCAGCGCTGGGACGCGCACAATACCGACATTACAGGCGGCCTGCCGATTGTCGTGCTGATCAATGGCGGTTCGGCCTCGGCCAGTGAAATCGTGGCCGGCGCGCTGCAGGACCACCAGCGCGCCGTGCTGCTGGGTGAAAAGACATTCGGCAAGGGATCGGTGCAGACCATCCTGCCCATCCCGGGCGAAGGCGCGATCCGCCTGACCACGGCGCGGTACTACACGCCGTCGGGCCGTTCCATCCAGGGGCTGGGCATCGTGCCCGACATCCCCGTGCGTGAAGCCCATGATGATGCGGGCTACAGCATCCACGAAGCGGATCTGGCGCATATCATCAAGAACCGGGGCGGCAATACCGCGCAGCCACCGTCGCGCACCGACCTGCCCGCAATCGCCAAGTCCATCCCCGCCCAGCCGCCCGCGAACTGGCCCACATTCGACCCGACCAAGCCCACGACCGACTTCCAGCTACAGGAAGGGCTGAGGGTCGTCCGTTCCATGGCGGGACTGCCGGTTGCGGCTGAACCACCGATCCATGATGACAGGGCGAAGGCCACTCCGGTGCCGTCCGCCTCTGTCCCGCCCAAGGCTGCGGCCCCTGCCGCACCGACAGGCACACCCGCGACGCCGGCCACGCCCGCCACCCCATCCGCCCCGGCGGAAAAGG
>NZ_VWPI01000076.1 GCF_015155755.1 Komagataeibacter sp. FXV3
ATGTGGGGGCGCTGCTGTTCAACCGACAGGGCATGGTACTTGTCGCGCGCCGCACCGACATGGAGGGCGCAGGCGGCCCACCGGATCAGGGCGTATGGCAGTGCCCGCAGGGGGGCATTGATGCAGGGGAAGACCCGCAGACCGCCGTCCTGCGCGAACTGCATGAGGAAATCGGCACCAATGCCGCTGAAATCATTGGCGCCTATCCCGAATGGCTCAGCTACGACCTGCCTGCGCACCTGATTGGCAAGGCGCTGGGGGGGCGTTACCGGGGGCAGACACAGCAATGGTTTGCCCTGCGCTTTATGGGGCAGGATTCCGATATCAGGCTGGATACGCACCTGCCTGCCGAATTCGATCTGTGGAAATGGGTCAGGCTGGAACAGTTGCCGCACCTGAATGTCGGCATCAAGAAAGATATCTACACAAGGCTTGCGGCGTATTTCGCCCGCTACGCCGTGGCGGCCTGAGGCATAAGTCCCGCCCGGACAAGGGCGGCCATCGTCCTGCCCCGCAACAGGGGTGCGAGGTCCAGACCCGCCATATCCCCTGTTCCGATCCAGCGCAGTTCCGCGATTTCGGCGGCAGCGTCCGGCGTGCCATGCAACTGCCCGGTCCAGATGCGCGCGTGAACGCTAAAGCCGGGTTCATTGGCCGCAACATCGGTGAAATTTCCCGTCAGTTCCGTGCCCAGCGTCAGGCCGCAACCCAGTTCCTCGCGGATTTCACGCATCAATGCCTGTTCGGGCTGCTCGCCTGCATCGGGCTTGCCACCGGGCAGCATGAAGGCGGTCGTGCCACGCTTGCGCACGACCAGCAGACGTTCGCGCACGATCACTGCCGCACAGACAACCCTGATGATACCCGGCATGTACCCAATCCCTTGCAGCCTTGAGAAAAATACAAAAGTCTCTGGTTAAGCTTTTTTCAAAACGCTTCGAAGAACGCCGCCTTTATTACAAAAAAGGCGACACCCAAAAATTCCTACTATTTATCCCCGCCCTTGAGCGGCGACATGAGGAAACAGAAAGGTACGACAAGCATGCAGCCAATACCAAGGATCATGAAGACCTCGTTATAGGCAAGGATGGCCACCTGCCGCTGGAATTCCTTGTATAACCGCCCCATGGCCACGTTATTGACTACCCCCTGCGCATAACCGCGCGCGACCGCAGCCGCACGGCTGTGGGCCAGGTATTCGTTAAATGGCTGGTGATACGGCGTCATCCAGTGGACCATCTGGTTCTGGTGCGCCTGACGCAGTTCGGTCACCAGTGCCGTAGCCCCCGAAATACTCAGTGACCCCAGAACGTTACGCGCCATGCTGAACAGGGCGGACCCGTCGGCGTTCAGTTCGCGTGGCAGGGTGGCATAGGTAATGGTCGAAATCGGCACGAACAGGAAGGCCATGGTGCCGGTCTGGCTCATGCGGAACAGGACCAGATGCCGGAAATCCAGATCGGGCACCAGTTGCGCCGACCACAGCATGGACACACCCATCAGGAAGAAGCCGAATGCGATGATATAGCGCAGCTGGATGTACTTCATCCCGATACCCACCAGCGGGATCAGCACGATCACCACCATACCGCCAGGCGACAGGATCAGGCCGGACAGGGTGGCGGTATAGCCCATGATCTGCTGTGAAAATTGCGGCACGATAATGGCCGAGGAATAGAGCAGCGCGCCCACTGCCCCCATAAGCCCCGTGCCCACCGCGAAATTACGGTCCTTGAATACCCGCAGATCCACCGCCGGGTTTTTCGCCCGCAACAACCAGATCACCGCCCCCCCGATGCCAAGGACGGCAAGGGTGGCCATGATGATGATCATGCGCGAACCGAACCAGTCTTCGTCCTCACCCCGGTCAACCGCCACTTCCAGACAGCCGAAGCCAATGGTGATCAGCCCGATGCCCACGAAATCCAGCGGCGCCTTCTGCTTGCGCGCCCATGGTGGGTCCTCGACCATGATCGACACCGCGATCGTGGCCAGAATACCCACCGGCACGTTGATGAAGAACACCCAGCGCCATGAATAGTTGTCGGTAATCCACCCGCCAAGTGACGGGCCAAGCACCGGGGCGACCACGGTGGCAATGGCGGTCAGGCCGAATGCTGCCGCGCGTTTGTCGGGCGGGAAGGTATCAAGGATGATCGACTGCTGGTTGGGCTGCAACCCGCCGCCAAAGAATCCCTGCATCAGCCGGAACATGATCAGTTCGGGCAGGCTGGTGGAAATGCCGCACAGAAAGGACGACAGCGAAAACATGGAAATGCAGATCAGGAAGTAATGCCTGCGCCCGAACAGCTTGCCCAACCAGCCCGAGATCGTCAGCACGATACCGTTGGCCACAAGGTAGGATGTCAGCGTCCATGTCGCGTCATCATACGTGGATGACAGGTTGCCCGCGATATGCGGCAGCGCCACGTTGACGATGGTGGTATCGAGAATTTCCATGAAGGCGGCCACCGTCACAACCACGGCGATCAGCCATGGATTGTGTTTCGGTTTCCAGTTCGTGCCATCCGCCGCCCCGGTGGACGCTGCCTGCGCACTCATTCCGTGTGGACCGTCGGTTCAACCGACAGACCGATCGACAGCGGCAGGTCCTGTCGCAGCCCCTCGTCAATCAGGATCTTGACCGGTACGCGCTGCACGATCTTCACATAGTTGCCCGTGGCGTTTTCTGGCGGGAAGGCGCTGAAGGTCGCCCCCGTGCCCAGCTGCAGCGAATCAATATGCCCCTTCAGCTTCAGGAACGGATAGGCATCAATCGCAATGTCCACCTTCTGGCCCGGGCGCATGTGGGTCAGCTGCGTTTCCTTGTAGTTTGCCACGACCCATATTTCGGGTTCGACAATGGACACCACAGTCTGGCCTGCCGTGACATAGGTGCCGCGTTCAATGTTACGCTGGGAAATCCAGCCATCATGCGGGGCGCGGATCTGGGTCCATTCCACGTTCAGCTCCGCCTCGCGCAGCTTGGCTTCCGCCTGTGCAAGCTGGGCCTGCTGTTCGGTTACGCGGGCTTCGGTGCTGGAAATGTTGGGAATGACCGGCAGGGCGGTTTCAAGGTTGCCCTGTGCCTCAAGCACCTGCGCCTTGGCCGCATTCAGCGCCGCGGTGGCGTAATCGATATTCTGCTGCGATGTGGCTTCACGCGTTACGCCATGCTGGCGGCGGTAATCGGTTTCCGCCTTGAATTCCTGTGCCTGCGCTTCCGCCAGCTGTCCCTGCGCCACCATCAGGTGACCCGGAAAATTCTTTTTCGCCACTTCGGCCAGCAGGCTGTAGTTGCGGACCTGCGCGCGCGCGATATCCACCGCCGCCGCCGCCTGGTCACGCTGGGCGCGCCAGTTGCGGTCATCAATGCGGGCAATGACGTCACCCTGATGGACGAACTGGTTATCATTAACCAGCAGTTCGGTCACGTAGCCGGACACGTGGGGTGCGACCGCCACCGCACGACCGGCGGTAAAGGCATCATCCGTTTCGACTTCATTGCGGTGCAGGAACCAGTAAAGCCCGCCCAGGACAAGCAGCACCACAAGGCCACCGATCAGGATCACCTTGCGCCGGGGGGATGCTTCCTTTGCCTTTTCCTGCTCGTGCCCAGTGTCCTGTGCCCGTGTGTCCTGTGTGGTCTGTCCGTCTTCAGCTGCCTTGCCTTCGTCCGCGGCCATCTGCTTCCCTCATCATCACTTTTATTGCAGCCCCTGATCCTGTCATCCACGCATTGACCGAACGGGTCGGTCAATCCATTGCACGAAGCTTGCAACACTTCAACCGCCATCACCGGCCCGGACGCACATTCAGCGCAGTTTACAGCGTAAAGGCCTGATTGCGTACCATGCGGGCATACAGCCCGTTTTCATCCATCAGCGCATCATGCGTACCACATTCGACCGCACGCCCCTGCGCCATGACCACGACCAGATCAGCTGAACGGACGGTGGACAGACGATGGGCCACAACAATGGTCGTGCGCCCCTGGCGCAGATGCGTCAGGGCGTTCTGGACAATGGCCTCGCTTTCGCTATCCAGCGCGCTTGTCGCCTCATCCAGCAGCAGGACGCGCGGGTTGCGCAGCAGTGCGCGCGCCAGCGCCACGCGCTGCCGCTGCCCACCCGACAGGCGCTGCCCGCCGGGGCCGACCACCGTGTCGTAGCCCCGTGGCAGGGCCTGAATGAATTCATCCGCCGCCGCCGCCCGTGCGGCAGCGCGCACCTGTTCATCATCCGCCTGCGGGTTGCCCATGCGGATATTGTCCATCACCGACAGGTCAAACAGCAGCGTATCCTGACTGACATAGGCAATCGCGTCACGCAGTTCCGACAGGATCAGGCGGCGCAGGTCCACGCCATCAAGCGTGATGCGGCCAGCCGATACGTCATGCAGGCGCGGGATCAGCGACAGCGCCGTGGACTTGCCCGCCCCCGACGGACCGACAAGGGCCACGGTCAGGCCGGGGCTTGCCACGAAATCCAGTCCCTCCAGCCCCATGCGCCCATCGGGATAGCGGAACGTCACCTGTTCAAAGCGCAGGTCGCCACCACCGGGCGGCAGGGCGATCGCATCGGGCGCCTGCGCCACGGCCACGGGTTCATCAATCACGTCAAACACGCGCTGCAGGCCGCCAAGACCTTCCTGCAGGGCGATATTGAGCGTGCCCAGCGCACGCAGCGGCCGCGCGGCCAGCAGAAGGGCTGCGACAAATCCCGAAAAATCACCCAGCGTGGCCCCGCCCTGCGTCGCGCGCCACCCGGCAAAGCCGAGGACGGCCGCAACCGCGATCCCGCCCAGCACTTCCAGCATCGGGTCCACGCGCGCGCGTCCCCGGGCGATGCGCAGCAGCCCCGCATGCAGTTCGTCCAGCACATGCCCCGCCCGGCGTTCTTCCGCGTCTTCCAGCCTGTAGACGCGGATGGTGCGTGACTGGCTGAAACTTTCGGTCAGCATGGCGCTCGTCTCGCCCACCTGTTCATGCATGCCACCGGACTCGCGGCGCAGGCGCTTGCCCAGCCTGCGCACCGGCATGGCCGCGATGGGATACAGCACGGCGGCGATCAGGCTGAGTTCCCAGTCCATGTACACCATGGAGACAATCAGCCCCACCACCGTCACGGCGTCACCCAGCGCGTTGGTCGCACGGATCATCGCCTCCCGAATCGCTACGGCATCGGTGGTGAAACGGGCGGCGATCTGGGCCGGGGCCTCGGTTTCGATACGGGAGATGTCAGCATGGACCAGATGGTGGAACATGCGCTGCTGCAGCCCACGGATGACCAGCAGCACCAGCGACTGCACCGCGATCGACTGGCCATACTGTGATATGGCCTTTGCCACCGTAATCACCACCACCAGCAGCGGCACCTGATACAGGATACGCGGGTCATGATCGGCAAACATGTCCAGCGCGCGCTGGATCACCAGCGGGTACAGCGCGCTGAATATGGCCATAAGCGCCGTCAGCACCATGACGGCCAGTATGCGCAGCTTGTGACAGGCCAGTTCATCATGCCACAGCCGTCGCATCAGGCTGCGTGACGACACCGTTTGCGTGGGTGTGTCCTGCCTGTCGGGCGCGGGCGTTTGAATCGCGTTCATTAACCGGCCTATAACCGCATGGCCGCCCAAAACAAAGAGCCGCGACACACGGTTACAAATTATGTCGCGCCAGAAGGGCCGTCGTGCAATACCCTGTCCATGTGCGCCACGCAGGCCGCATGGCCTGCCGTGCAGCCATTTTCCAGCCACCACTGCCGCACCTGCGCCAGCACCCGGCCCACCATTGCGCCCGATGCGCGCCCGGTGGCCATGACATCACGCCCCGCCAGCGGAAATACCGGCTTTTCCATCGCTTCCAGCCTGGCCCGCAGGTCGTCCCACGCATCCGGACGCTGTCCCGCAAGGTCGGCCTGACGCAGCCATGCGCGCCATGACAGGTCACGCAACGCATGGTCGGCCAGCATGGGTGCGAGCACGTCCACCCCCATGCCGGGCATGGGCACGGGTGCGCCACGCGTCTGTGCCAGCGCCGTGGTGTCGGCACGCGACAGCTTGAGCCGCCGCGCCACTTCGCGCACATCCCCTGACACCAGGCCCGCAAGGCGCAGCACGGCATCCGCTGGCGCCCCACAGGCCAGCAGGCGGCCAAGGCGGTCGATGTCATAACCTTCGGGCAGGACATGGGCCAGCACACCGGCATCATGCATCTGGGCCAGCGTGCGCACCACATGCGGCCCAACAAGGATACGGCGCAGTTCCGACCACACCCGTTCGACCGACAGCCGGTCAATCATGACCGACAGGGCCGTAATGGCGGCAATTGCTTCCGGGTCAGGCACATCCCCGCCATAACGGGCCTGAAAGCGGAAAAAACGCAGGATACGCAGCGCATCTTCCGTAATGCGCAGGCGGGCTTCCCCCACAAAGCGGATCCGCCCCGCGGCAAGGTCGGCCCGCCCGTTGAAATAATCATGCACCTTGCCCGCGCTGTCGCACGACATGGCGTTTATGGTGAAATCGCGCCGGGCCGCGTCCACGCGCCAGTCATGGGTCCAGGCCACGGTCGCGTGGCGGCCATCGGTTTCCTCATCCCGGCGCAGGGTCGTGATCTCGAACGGATGGCCATCCAGCACGGCGGTAACCGTGCCATGCGACAGGCCCGTGGGCACCACGCGTATCCCCGCCTGTTTCAGCCTTGCCATCACCATATCGGGCGCAAACGGGGTGGCAAGGTCGATATCCGATACCCCCCGCCCGCACAGCAGGTCGCGCACGGCCCCGCCCACCAGCCGCGCATCGGGCAGGATGGACCATATCCGCGCAAGCTGCCCTGACACAGCCGGCATGTCCCGACACAGGCCATCAAGCGGGTTATCGCCCGCCATGATCAGATTTCATCCGGCAGGGTCGATAGCGGGAAAAATACATGCTGGCTCCATACCCCCAGGCAGGGTACTCCACGGCAGTTCCCTTCCACCGCCAGTGCGGCCAGTTCGTAATAGACCGGGCGCGCGATCCGTGCCTCGATCGGCAGCGCGCCATCCCCGTCTCGCACATGCAGGTAGGGCACCGGCCCCGTGCCGCAGCCTTCGCACGGCACGTCCCACGCACAGCGAATCGGATGGTCCGGCCCCGCGCAGATCACCTGGTCCACATTGGTGTGGAACGACAGCACCTGCCCGCGCCCGCAGCCATGCCATTCCAGGTGGTTTGCGACGAAAGGCGCGTCCTCCACCTCGATCGTGCCCTGCTCGACCGGGGTCTGCAGGCGGTAACCACCCTGCGCATCACGCCGCAGGGTGGATGCGAACAGGCAGACCATCGGCTTGCGACGGATGGGGGAGCCACGGTACAGCCATGTCCCGTCACGCCTGATCAGGAACGGCAGCGCGCCGCATGTGCCTGCCTGCCCCATGGAAAGGGAGGGCGCGGTCTCACCTGTCTCGAAATCGTCCATCAATTGCGTTAACCCGACACTATGGAAGCTGCTGGACTTGATATAGGGATCAACACCGGGTTGATGAAACCCCCGGACCTGTCAGACTGTTGGAATGATGACCATGGATGATACCCCTCCCCTCCATGCGGCGCCGCAGGCGGGCATGACATCTCCCTCCGCCCCCACGGGTGAACAGATCGCAGCCCAGGCCGAAAGCATGGGCGTGCGCCTGCGGGATGCACGCGCGGAAATCGGCCGCGTCATACTGGGACAGGACCAGGTGATCGACCTTGTGCTGACATCCATCCTGTCGGGGGGGCATGCGCTGCTGGTGGGGGCGCCGGGACTGGGCAAGACGCTGCTGGTCACAACGCTGGGTCACGTGCTGGGCATGGATGCGCGGCGCGTGCAGTTCACGCCCGACCTCATGCCGTCCGACATTCTGGGCAGCGAGATACTGGATGAAGACGAAAGCGGCCGCCGCAGCTTCCGCTTCGTCGCGGGGCCTGTCTTCTGCCAGTTGCTGATGGCCGATGAAATCAACCGCGCCAGCCCCCGTACCCAGTCCGCCCTGCTGCAGGCCATGCAGGAGCATGAGGTCGCGATTGCCGGGACCAACCACCTGCTGCCCCGCCCCTTTCACGTTCTGGCCACCCAGAACCCGATCGAGCAGGAAGGCACCTATCCCCTGCCCGAAGCGCAGCTTGACCGCTTCCTCATGCAGGTGACGCTGGACTTCCCCGATGCCAGCGCCGAACGCGCCATGCTGCTGGCCACGACCGGCACCACCACGGCCACGGCACGCGCCGTCCTGGCGGCCAGTGACGTGCTGGCGGCACAGGAACTGGTGCGCGCGCTACCGGTGGGTGAACAGGTGGTTGATGCGATCGTGCGGCTTGTCCGCGCGGCCCGGCCAGAAACGACCGATGACCCGACCATACGCGAAGCCGTGGCATGGGGCCCCGGTCCGCGCGCGGCGCAGGCATTGATGCTGGCCACCCGTGCGCGCGCGCTGCTGGATGGCCGCCTGTCCCCCACGATCGAGGACGTGGCCGCACTGGCCCATCCCATCCTTGCCCACCGCATGGCGCTGTCCTTTACCGCGCGGGCGGAAAACGTCCGCCTGGGCACGCTGATCGACACGCTGGTCGGACGGATCGGCTGACATTGCGCGCAGCCCTGTCCTTTCTCACGCGCCTGTCCGGGTGGACCCGACCGGGACCGGGCAGGACGTCGTCCCCATCGGGCCATGACGGGGATGATACCGGCTTCCTGCCCCGCCACCCGGTTTCGGCCACGGCGGTGGCGGATTCACTGGCCAGTCGCCTGCCGACCCTGATCGTGGCGGCACGCCGGATCGCGCAGAATGCGGGTGCCGGTCCCCACCCGCGGCGCAAGGCAGGCGTGGGTGAGGAATTCTGGCAGTACCGCCCCGCCATGTCGGGCGAGGCCGCGACCCATATCGACTGGCGGCAGTCGGCGCGCGGGGACCGGGCGTTCGTGCGCGAACATGAAGCCCAGACCCCGCACACCATATGCATCTGGTGCGATAACAGCGCATCCATGCGCTGGCGCTCCGATGACAGCCTGCCGCTGAAGGCCGAACGCGCCTTCCTGCTCGCGCTCGCCTGTGCCGCCATGCTGCTGCGACAGGGGGAGGACATCCGCCTGCTGGGTGCTGCCGGCACGCCCCCGCTGCGCCTGCGCGGGCGGCAGGCGCTGGAACGCATGGCGCATGCGCTGATCGCCGCCCTGCGCACCACGGCAGACGATACCACCCTGCCACAGGCCGCCGCCAT
Organism: Komagataeibacter sp. FXV3; assembly: GCF_015155755.1. Taxonomy (GTDB): domain Bacteria; phylum Pseudomonadota; class Alphaproteobacteria; order Acetobacterales; family Acetobacteraceae; genus Komagataeibacter. The sequence goes on from NZ_VWPI01000076.1 coordinate 9,250, forward strand.
TCCCGCGCGCAGCCGGGTGCTGCTGTTTGGCGACGGGCTGTATCCCGCGACGCAACTGTCGGCCTTCCTGCGCGCGGCCACGGCGCGGCAGGCGACCTGCACACTGATCGAAGTGATTGACCCGGCAGAAACCGCTTTTCCATATGAAGGGCATACCCGCTTTACCGGGCTGGAGGATGACACGGCCTTACTGCTCAATGGCAGCGCAACCCTGCGCCATGACTACGCCGCGATATGGACCCGCCATCAGGACCAGTTACGAACCCTGTGCCAGGCGGCGGGCAGCCCGCCGGTGCCGCACCTGACGGACCAGCCGCCGGAAAAGGCCCTGCTGGCGCTGCACGCCCTGCCGGGCATGGGGAGCAGGCCATGATGCTGCTTGCGCCTTGGATGCTGCTGGGCCTGCTGGCGCTGCCTGTGGTGTGGTGGCTGCTGCACGCCCTGCCGCCCGCGCCACGGGTGCAGTCCTTTCCGCCCATGGCCCTGCTGCGCGCGCTCAACGCGCCGCCGCCGGATGCGACCTCAGCCCCCTTGTGGCGACTGCTGCTGCGCTGTGCCGCCGTGGGGCTGCTGGTGCTGGGGCTGGCGCAACCGATCTTTCCGCGCGGGCAGGCAGGACTGGCGGATGCCGACTGCCTGATCGTGGTGGATGATGGCTGGGCCGCGGCGGGCACATGGCCCCAGCGCATCCACGCGCTGGACGGGCTGCTGAATCACCTGTCACGCACCGGGCATGGGGCGCGGCTGCTGCTGACGGCGCGCAGTGACGCGCTGGACCCGGTAACCGTCCAGCCCACGCAGCAGGCGCAGGTGCTGCGCGGCATGATTGACCCGCTCCTGCCCCGCGCATGGTCAGCGGACCGGACGGCGGCCACGCGCGCGCTGGCGCAACTGGCGCAGCAGGGCTGGCACGGGCCGGTCATCTATGTTTCGGACGGGCTGGCCACACCGGCGGATGCCGCGTTTGGCGCGGCATTATCCAAAATCGGACCGGTGCGGGAAATGTACCTGCCCGGTTCGGACATTACCCTGCTTGCGCCGCCGGACGGTGGCGAAAACGGACTGGCCACCCGCCTGCGCGCCGTGCCACGCCCACATGCACGCACATGGCATCTACGGCTTGAAACCACCACCGGGGGCACGCTGGCCCTTGTGCCCGCAACCCTGCCCGCAGGCAGCGACCATGTGGACATCACACCCGACCTGCCAGCCGAGCTGCGCAACAAGGTCGACCACCTGTCGCTGGATGGCGTAAATGGGCCGGGTGGCGTGCGCCTGCTGGATGAACGTGAACGCCAGCGCCCCGTGGGGCTGATTTTCAGCACATCATCCGACACGCCGCTTATGGGCAGCCTGTTCTACCTGCGCCGCGCGCTGCAGCCCACTGCCGAACTGCGCGAGGGCGATCTGGACACGCTGCTGGCCCGCCCGCTTTCGGTCATCATCGCACCCGACGGCACGCTTGGCAGCCCCGACAGCCGCAGGAAGGTGGAAGCATGGGTGCGCGGTGGCGGTACTCTGATCCGTTTTGCAGGCCCCCTGCTGGTCAAGGGCAGCGACAGCCCCGCCCCCGACCCGAAGCCCGCCGATACGCTGCTGCCCGTACCCCTGATGGGGGGCGAACGGGTGCTGGGCGGCACCATGTCATGGAGCAGACCCGAACATCTTGCCCCCTTCCCTGCATCCTCCCCGTTCCATGACCTTGATATCCCGGGTGATGTCACGGTGTCGCGGCAGGTCCTGGCCCAGCCTTCCACCGATCTGGACAGCCATAGCTGGGCGCGGCTGACCGATGGCACCCCGCTGGTGACCCATGCCGCCCTTGGGGCGGGGCAGGTCGTGCTGTTCCATGTCACCAGCACGGCGGAATGGTCCAACCTGCCGCTGTCGGGGCTGTTCGTGGGCATGCTGCAGCACCTGATTGACGAGGCATCGGGGATCGAGACACCGGCCGGCGCAACCCTGCTGGCCCCGTACATGACGCTGGATGGCGATGGCGCGCTGGTAACGCCACCCGCGGGGGCACAGGCGCTGCGGGCCGATGCCTTCGGCCACACGGCCCCCACACCGGAACACCCGCCAGGACTGTATGGCCCACGCAACAGCCGCCGCGCGCTCAACCCCGGTGATGGCCCGGCCCCGCTTGTGGCGCAGGACACCATCGGCACGGCATCGGACCTGCGCGGACAGGTGCCTGATCTTGCCATCGGGCCGATGCTCATGCTCCTGGCCGCCCTGCTGCTGGTCGTGGATGGCGCGATAAGCGTGCTGCAGCGCGGACGGAAATGGGCCCGCCGCACGACGGTCGCCATGCTGGCGCTGGCCTGCATGCCGCACGGCCATGCGCATGCGGCGGACATTCCCCCCGACGTGCCGCGGGCGGCGCTGGAAACCCGGCTGGCCTATATCATCACCGGGCATGCGGATGTCGATGATGTCTCGAAAGAAGGGCTTCAGGGCCTGTCTGATTACGTCAATGCCCGGACATCCGCCGTGCTGGGCCACCCTGATGGCGTGGTGCCGGAACGCGATGACCTGTCTTACTACCCGCTCATCTACTGGCCGGTGACGGCGGATGCCACCACCACGCCCGCCCGCACGGCGGCGCTGAATACCTACATGCGCCATGGCGGCATCCTGATGATCGACACGCAGGGACAGGACCCCGCCACGGCAACCGACAGTGGCGGCAGCTATACCGGTTCAGCCCCCGGCACGGCGGCGGCCCTGCGGCGCATGACGGCGGGGCTGGATATCCCGCCCCTTGCACGGATGGATAACCACCATGTGCTGTCCCGCACGTTCTACCTGCTGCACGATTTTCCCGGCCGGTACGATGGCATGCCGGTATGGGTGGCGCAGGAAGGCGACAGCACCAATGACGGCGTCAGTCCCGTCATCATCGGCAGCAATGACTGGGCGCATGCATGGGCGGTGGATGACAGCGGCAACACCCCCTATGCCCCCGTGCCCGACGGGGCGGAGCAGCGCGTGCTGGCCTACCGGTTCGGGGTCAATGCGGTGATCTATGCGCTGACGGGCAATTACAAGGCGGATCAGGTCCATGTGCCTGCCCTGCTGAAACGGCTGGGGGAATGATGGGCATGCCCGACCTGTCACGCCACATGATGGCATTCAGCCCGCAGGTGCCGCTGTGGTGCATCTACATATTGCTGGCCGCCGTGATTGTCATGGCGGTGGCAGGCCTTGTGCGCCGGGTGCGCGGCAGCGTGTGGCGGCTGCTGGCGGGCATGGGCGTGATCGCGTGGCTGTGTGACCCGCAGCGCATTACCGAAACATGGCACCCGCTGCCCGAAACCGCGCTGATCGTGGTGGACCAGTCGGCATCCATGTCCGAACGCAACCGGGGCGACATGGCGCGCAACACCGCCGAACGCCTGCAGGCCGAAATGAACCGCGTGCCGGGACTGGTGCCGCGCATTGTCACACTGCGTGAAGCCCAGCATGGCGGCACGCGGCTGTTTGGCGCGTTAAGGCAGGCGGCGGCGGATATCCCGCCCTCCCGCCTTGCAGGTGCCGTGCTGGTGACCGATGGCGAGGACCACGACATCCCCGCCAGCGTGCCCGACATGCTCAACCCCGATGACGGGCACGGCCACCGCACAATGCTGCCGCTGCATGTGCTGCTGACCGGCAAGGGAGAGGAAACGGACCGTCACCTGCGCGTGCTGCAGGCCCCGCCATTTGCCATAGTGGGCAAGGATGTCACCATCCGTGTCGAGATTGATGACCAGGGCGCGCGCCCGGCGCCCGACGCCACCACCACGCTTACCCTGACACAGGGGGATGGCACGACCTTTTCACGGCCCGTGCGGATCGGGCAGCCGCAGGACATCACCCTGCCCGTCACCCATCCCGGTGAGATGCTGGTCGGCCTGTCGGCCCCGGAACTGCCCGGCGAGGTCTCGACGCGCAACAACCATGATGTCGTGCGCATAAACGGCGTGCGGGACCGGCTGCGCGTGCTGCTGGTGTCAGGCACGCCCAACCAGGGCGAGCGGGTATGGCGGCGGCTGCTGAAGGCCGACCCGTCCGTCGATCTGGTCCACTTCACCATCCTGCGTCCGCCCGACCGCGATGACGGCACGCCACTGTCCGACCTTGCGCTGATCGCGTTTCCGGTGAACGAACTGTTCCAGCAGAAGATCGACCAGTTCGACCTCATCATCCTCGACGGGTTTGAAAACCGGGGCATCCTGCCCGAAGCCTACCTGCGCAATATCGTCAACCACATCCGTGCGGGCGGTGGGCTGCTGCTGATCGGGGGACCGGAATTCCTGACCCCCGGATCGCTGCAGGACACGCCACTGTCGGACATCCTGCCTGCCCATGTGGCGTCCGGCGATGGCATGACCGTGCGCCGCTTCCGGCCTGACCTTACGGAAACCGGCATGCGCCATCCCGTGACCTCCGGTCTGCCGGGGGCGCCGGACAAGGCGGGCGCGCAACCGGGCTGGGGGCCGTGGTATCGCGGACTGCGCACGGATTCCGCCAATGGCGAGGTGCTGATGACCGGCCCGGACCAGCAGCCCCTGCTGGTGCTTGACCATGCAGGCAAGGGACGCGTCGCCTTCCTGCTGTCGGATCAGGCATGGCTGTGGTCGCATGGCGAAGGCGGCGGCGGACCGCAGTCGGAACTGCTGCGCCGGATTTCACACTGGCTGATGAAGGAACCGGAACTGGAGGAAAACCAGCTGGAGGCCGGGATATCGGCAGGGCAGCTGACCATTACGCGGCGTTCGGTCACCGCCGGGCCGCCGCCGGTTGTCCATGTGATCGCCCCCGATGGCACCACGCAGGACATAACGCTGGAACCCGCAGGCAATACCGGCCTTGCCCGTGCCCGCCTGCCCGCGCGGCAGGAAGGGATATGGACGGTGCGCGACGACGCGGGTCATGAGGCCTTTGCCGCCCCGCGCATGGAAGACCCGGTTGAATTTGCCGATCTGCGGGCAACGGCATCCCTGCTGGCGCCCATGGCGGCGGCAACCGGTGGGGGCGTGCACTGGCTGGGTGACAACCCGCAGGCCCCTTCCCTGCCACAGGTGGTCATGGAAAGCGGACGTGTAAGCACGACAGCCGACCGGTTTGCCTTTCCCGCGCGCAATGCCCACAGCGTATCGGGACAGCAGGCCACATCCATTCTGCCTGCCTGGGCGGTGGGCCTGTTCGTGCTGGTCATGCTGCTGCTGGCATGGTGGCGGGAAAGCCGTTCCTGACAGAAAGATGATTAGGCATCGCATCAGCCGCAATTTTGCGGTAATCACCAGAACTGCCGGGAGGCATGCGGCCGTTTCGCATGCCCGGTCGAATGCTCGCTCACTCTCGGGACAGGACATGATTTCCAGATCCGGTATTTATCTTCTTGCCGCCGCCCTGTTCGCAGGAATTCCCTGCCTGTGCATGCCCCTTCACGTGGCGTACGCACAGGATGCCGACGAAGCGGAAGCCGAGGGCGAAGCCGCTGAAGCCGCGAAAAAGGCCGAAGCCCGCCGTGCGGCCAAGGCAGCCGCCCCCCCTGCCGCCCTGCCGGGCGCGGAATCGCATGAAGAAGAGCACGGTCACGCCAGTGCGGACATGAACCCGACCGATGCGCTGTTTGACGCCATCAACCGTGGCAGTCTGGGGGCTGCGAAGGAAGCCCTGAACCGCGGCGCGGACATGACGGGCCATAACGTGCTGGGGCAGACGCCGCTGGACATGGCGATTGACCTGAACCGCAACGACATCACCTTCCTGCTGCTGTCGATGCGTACCTTCTCGGATTCGGACCCGCATTTCGCATCGAACAGCCTTGCGGAAGGCGAGGATGATACCCCGCCGCTGACCATGCCGCGTCATGCCTCCACGACTGCAACCGTTGACCACCGCTATGATGCATCGGGCGGGCATGCTGACCCGTCCATCGGGTTCCTCGGCTTCGGCGGCAGCTAGAAGAAGTTTTTTATTTACCAATCAGCTGTTTTCAGACATCGCCTGCTGGGTTCAGTCGGGCTTCCATGGCCATGATTTCCTGCACGATCTGATCCGCGGTGCTGACGCCACGGCTGCGCGTATCGGTCAGCAGGATGAATTCAACGGTCATCGGACGCGCCGAATAACGCTGGCGGCTGACGCGATAGCGTTTGTAGCCACGGGTAAAGACCCGCACATCGCCGCGTTCACAATTCGCACGGACCATATCATGCAATGGAATGAAGCCATCGGTGCTGTAGCTGGTGGCGATCCAGCGTGTCTCCAGCGCGGATAACAGGTCACGATAGGCCGCAAGCGCCTGCCGCCGGTGGTTGTAGGGACTGCGCCGCTGCGTGCGCCAGTCCTGCCGGATCGCGGCCTTGTCGCGCCCCGTGATCTTTGGCGCGAGTTCGGGCTGGTCCCACAGCGTGACCGTATTCAGGACATGATAATTCGCGCCGTAAGGGTGCTGGTTGTAAGGCGGGTCCACATAGGCAATGGCCGCTTCCCCCACCTGTCCGGCCAGATGGGTGGCAAGGGCATGCGCATCCATCCGCACGACCATATTGTCACGCCCGTTATCGATAAAGCTTGCGGGCTGAAGGTGCAGGTCGGCTGCGATGCGGTACAGTGCCGTGCCGGTACGCCCGCCCCAGCCCCGGTGGAATCCCTTGAACAGACCACTGGTATTGCTGTTGTAACTGGCGCTGTACAACAGGGGGGCAAGCAGGCAGGCCTTCTGCCCGCCATCAAGCAGTCCGTCCGCCTCCCACTGTGCGATCCGTTCGCGGATAGCATCAATGCGCATGCCGTTCTTGCGCATGTAAAACATCCGGTCACGCGCCGTATCGTACTCCACGTCATCATCGGGGCACAGGTGACGGGTCACCCAGCCTTCCCGCGGTGGCAGGGCATTCAGTTCGGCTATGACCTGCGCATAGTCCCGACCACCATGAAAACACGGCGGCGCGGATGTGCCGACATGGCAGCGGTTCAGCACCTCGCTATACGGTTCCCAGTCATTGGTCAGCACGCGGAAACCAAGCCATTTGGCCAGACGGGAAACGACGCCGGTGCCGGCAAACAGGTCCACAAAATCGGTCCGGGCGGGATTTTCTTCCGTGGCGGCAACGGCCTGCGCAATCAGGCCCAGCAATTTACGCTTGTTCCCGATATAGGGAATAAGCTGGCTGTACAGGTAATCATCCGTCTGCCCGGCGGAATGGCGGGCCGCGCTCCATTCCATCGCGGGCAGGCCGTGCGGGCCGCCATGGTCCGGCCGCCGGTTCACGCCGTCATGCCCATGAATGTTGCTGTCCGCCCCCACCCCATGGTTCAGGAGGCGACGGCTGCCTGCTCCGCCCGGATTTCACCGCGCAGCACATCAAGCTGGGTCTGTTCGCCCTCTCGCTCGAAATACCAGAAGGTCCAGCCATTGCACGATGGCGCATTGGTCAGCAACGCGCCCATTTTATGGATCGACCCCCGGTGCCGCCCGCTGACCAGCGTGCCATCGGGCGATACGGTGGCGCGCACCCGCTTCTGCCGGTCGGTCAGCACCGTGCCCGCAGGCACCATGCCGCGCTCCACCAGCACACCAAAGGGCACGCGCGGGCTTTCACGCCGGGCGGGCGTGGTCTGCACGCTGTCCAGGGGTACGGGCTTTTCACGTCGGGCACGGCCGATTGCGGCCTCGGCATAATCGGGGTGGCGCTCGATCCCGATGAAGCGGCGGCGCAGCCTGCGCGCCATGGCGGTCGTGGTGCCAGTGCCGGTAAAGGGGTCCAGCACCACATCATCCACATTGGTGGACGCCACCAGCACGCGGTGCAGCAGGCTTTCGGGCTTCTGGGTGGGATGCAGTTTCAGGCCATGTTCGTTACGCAGCCGTTCGCCGCCGGTACACAGCGGCAGGTACCAGTCCGAACGCATCTGCACATCGTCATTGAGCGCCTTCATCGCCTGGTAATTGAAGCGATAACGGCTGTCGGGTCCCCGTGCCGCCCAGATCAGCGTTTCATGCGCATTGGTAAAACGGCGCCCCCGGAAATTGGGCATGGGGTTGGACTTGCGCCAGATCACGTCATTGAGGATCCAGAACCCCAGATCCTGCAGGATCGCGCCAATGCGGAAAATGTTATGGTACGACCCGATTACCCATATCGTACCGTCCTTGCGCAGGACGCGGCGCGCTTCGGTCAGCCACGCACGGGTGAATTCGTCATAGGCCTGAAGATCGGTGAATTTATCCCAGTCGTCATCCACCCCATCGACCACGCTGTCATCGGGGCGGCGCAATTCGCCCTTCAACTGCAGATTGTATGGTGGGTCCGCAAACACGCAGTCGATCGACCCTGCGGGCAGGGTGCGCATCATCTCGACACAGTCCCCCCGCAGCACCTGGTCCAGGGGCAATTCCATCATAACCGCACCGCTCATGAATTGTTCAGCATGATGGCTGCTCCGCGCTTTGGGGTGAAGAAGGGAGAACGGAAGCCTGCATGATGCGGCGTACCGTGCCGAACGCTGCGCGATGGTGGGGGCTTATGCCATCCGCCATCAGGGCCGCGCGATGGATCGCGGTACCGTAACCCGCATTGCGGTCCCAGCCATAGCTGGGCCAGCGCCGGGCCAGCCGTGTCATCAACCGGTCGCGCACGACCTTGGCCACCACGGACGCCGCAGAAATGGACAGGCTGATCGCATCCCCCCCCACGACGCATTGCGCCGGACACCCGAAATCGGGTGCGGCGTTTCCATCAACCAGAACCAGTTCGGGGGATTGCGGCAGGCGACCGACAGCACGCTGCATGGCAATCCATGAAGCGCGGAGGATATTGTAATGTTCGATTTCGGCGACGGATGCGCCCCCCACCCCGATCAGGACACCGGGAGTGGCGTGCAGCACGTCATAAAGCTGCTGCCTGACCTTTGGCTTCAGCTTCTTTGAATCATCCAGCCTGTCCGCCAGCGCGCCCGGAACGTCCGACAGGAACATGACCGCGGCGGCGATGACAGGTCCGGCCAGCGGGCCACGACCTACCTCATCCACACCGGCGACGCGTCCCCCATGGGCGTTTTCAAGCGCGTAATCGGGCATCCATTCCTTCCTGATCGTATGCGAATCGGACCATGGTGGCCCGATTCGCATCGAATTTCCGTTCTGGAAGGATGGAAACCATTTTTATGCAGGGTTGCGCAAGATGCTGTGGACTCATCGAGTCCCTTAAAATGAAAAAAAAACGACTCGACCCGGTTCAGCCCTTGCGACGGGGCAGGAAAATCAGCCCCATGATGGTACCAATCACAGCAGCAATCCCCAGCGAAAACAGCGGGCGTTCGCGCACGAACGTCATTGCGCGCTCAACCTTGCCCTCGCCTTCTTCATACAGGTCGGCGAATTCCTGGCGCGCCATGCCCGAAAGCTGGTCCACCTTGCCTTCCGCCTGCATGCCCATGTTGCCCGTCAGGCCACCGGCGGCGTCCTTCAGGCGGCCAACGCCTTCATCCATGACGCCTTCGGCCTTTGTCTCGATGGTCTTTGCCTTGTCTTCCGACATCGTTCACACTCCGTTGTATCGCTTGGTTTGTAGCGTTGGCCTATAACGCCATGATGGCGCTTACGGTTCCGTACCGCCTATATCATGCA
>NZ_VWPI01000077.1 GCF_015155755.1 Komagataeibacter sp. FXV3
CATTTCCCCCACCTTCGCCCGGCGCGTCGCCCCCGTCGCGTGCCCGCAAGCGGATCATGGCGCTGATTGTCGCCAGCCTCATGATGATGGAACAGATCGACGGCACCGCCCTGACAACGGCGCTGCCCGCCATGGCGGGGGATTTCCATGTCGATATTCCACAGACCAGCATCGCACTGACGGTGTACATGCTGGGCCTTGCCGCCCTGATCCTGGCATCGGGCCATGTGGCCGAACGCTTTGGCAGCCGCACCACGCTGCGCTGCGCCATCGCGCTGTTCCTGTCGGGTTCGCTGCTGTGCGGCTGGGCGCCCGATCTGCCGGTGCTGGCGCTGGCACGGCTGGTGCAGGGGGCGGGGGGCGCGATGATGGTCCCGGTCGGACGGCTGGTGATCCTGCAGAACGTGCCCAAATCGGAACTGCTATCCGCCATGGCGTGGGTCATGCTGCCTGCCACCATCGGCCCCATGGCCGGGCCCGTGCTGGGGGGCGTGCTGACATCGTGGCTGTCCTGGCGTTGGATTTTCTACATCAACATTCCGCTTGGCCTGCTGGCCATTGCCCTGACAGGGCGGTTCATTCCCCAGATCCGCGCGGCCCGGCCGCCACCGTTCGACCTGCGCGGCAACATCCTGTCCGCAACCGGGCTGGCGGGGCTGATCTTCGGCATGGAAATGCTAACCCATCCGGGTTTCCCGACCGTCATATCGGCAGGGCTGCTGCTGCTTGCCCCGCTCTGCGCCGTGGCCTACCTGCGCCATGCGCGTGGGGTGCGGCACCCGGTACTGGACCTGTCGCTGCTGCGGGTGGCGACATTCCGCATCTCGGTCATGGCGGGCGGGTTTACGCGCATTGCGACGGCGGGGATCATATTCCTCCTGCCATCCCTGTTGCAGACGCGTTTCGGCGCAAGTGCCGCGCAGAGCGGGCTGATCACCTTCATCGCGCCCGTCGGCGCGCTGGCCATGCGGTTTGTCGCCCCCCGGATCTACCGTGGCCGGGGCTTCCGCGCCGTCATGTGCGCGACATGCCTGGTACTGCCGCTCGTCTGCCTGCTGCTGGCCGGGTTCAGGCCGGGCATGGACATGGGCTGGCTGCTGGGCCTGCTGGCGATCAACGGCATGGGGCAGACGCTGCTGTACACCGGCTATAACACCATCGCCTATGCCGACATGCCAAAGACGCGGATGGGGGCGGCCACAAGCCTGTATTCCACATGCCAGCAGGTCATGCTGACAATGGGCATATGCCTGTCCGCGGGCGTTCTGGCCGCGGGCCGCGCGGCATTGCCCACGTCGTGGCAGGGACAGGACTACACCGTGGCCTTCGTGGCATGCGCGCTGATCGCATCCATGGCGCTGCCGATCCTGCTGCGGCTGTCAGCCAATGCGGGGGCCACCGTCAGCGGACATGGCGATACCATTGTCAATCAGAAACGGAATTGAATCGCCATGCGGTTTTCCCCTTCCCCGCCACAGATACAATGTTACATTCGCTAACTTCGACCTATTCGAAGCCATGTTAATACTGCGGCAAGGCGAATCAGAAACCTTGTCTTTATCATAATGGCCCGGTCCTTCAGACAGGACGCCCGTTCGACAGCAGGCAGAAAACCGACCGCATGGATACAACTCCTCCCCCGTCCCATACCCCGGAAAACAGCACGCCGCCCACGGGCCGTCCACGGCGCGGGCGGCGCGTCCTTTATCTGGCGGGCGGGGCGCTGGCTGTTGTCCTGGCGGTGGCCTTCCTGCGCCCCCATTCCACCAGCAAGAAACACGCAACCAGTGGTGACCAGCCCGTGGCGGTCACGACCGTCAGTCGTGGCGACATGCCCGTCATCCTGACGGAACTGGGCACGGTCGTGCCGATCACCAATGTCACGGTGCAGTCGCGCATCGACGGCTACCTCATGCAGGTGCTGTTCACCGAGGGGCAGCACGTGCACAAGGGCGACCTGCTGGCGCTGATCGATACCCGCCCGTACGAGGTGCTTCTGGCGCAGTACGAAGGGCAGCTGGCGCAGGACATCGCCCAGCTGAACGCGGCAAAGGTGGATAACGCCCGTTACCAGCGCCTGATCCGCCAGGACAGCGTCGCGGCCATGACGGCGAAGGACCAGCAGTACAAGGTCGAGCAGCTGGAAGGCACGGTCAAGTCCGACCAGGCACAGGTGGATAACGAAAAGCTGCAGATCACCTACTGCCACATCCTAGCCCCGGTGGACGGGCGCGTGGGCATCCGTGCGGTGGACATGGGCAACTACATCACCGCGGGCCAGACCAACGGGCTGGTGACCCTGACGCAGATGCAGCCGATTTCCGTCATCTTCACCCTGCCTGAAAATGATATCGGCCCCGTGGCGGACCGCCTGCGCCTGGGCACGCCCCTGCCGGTGGAAGCATGGGACAGCGCCAACCTCAACAAGATCGCGACCGGGCAGGTCAGCGTGCTGGACAGCCAGATCGATACCTCCACCGGCACGGTGCGCATGCGCGCGCTCTTCGCCAATTCGCAGGAGGAGCTGTTCCCCAACCAGTTCGTCAACGCCCGCCTGCTGGTCAGCACCGACCATAATGTGCTGCTGGTGCCCACCAACGCCCTGCAGACCGGCCCGAATGGCCAGTTCGTCTATGTGGTCAAGGCCGACAGCACCGTGGAAATGCGTAACGTCAAGACCAGCCACGCCAATAACACCATGACCGTGCTGACCGACGGGGTGAAGGAAGGTGAAAGGGTCGTGACCGACGGGGTGGACCACCTGCGTGATGGCGTGAAGGTCAGCATCCCGCAGCCAGCCGATACGACGACAGGCACCACCACAAGCAAGGGCAAAGGCTAGAGTGTGCGCCTCCACGCCTGCCCCCCTGCCTGACTGCCTACCCCTGCCGCCGCCGGAGATTGCCGCGTGAACCCGTCCCGCCTGTTCATACACCGTCCGGTCGCGACCACCCTGCTCATGCTGGCCATCCTGCTGGCGGGGCTGCTGGGGTATCATTTCCTGCCTGTTTCCGCCCTGCCGGAAGTCGAATATCCAACCATCACGGTACAGACCTTCTATCCCGGCGCCAGCCCGGACGTGATGGCGACCTCCGTCACCGCCCCGCTGGAAACCCAGCTGGGTGAAATGTCGGGGCTGGAACAGATGACCTCGCGCTCGTCAGGCGGGGCGTCGGTCATCACGCTGCGCTTTGGCCTGACCATGACCATGGACATTGCCGAACAGGAAGTGCAGGCCGCGATCAACCAGGCCAATTCCCTGCTGCCCACCGACCTGCCCGCGCCACCGGTCTATGCCAAGGTCAATCCCGCCGACACGCCGGTCATGACGCTGGGCATCTCGTCCAAGACCATGCCGCTGACGGAGGTGGAGGATTATGTCGACACCCGGCTGGCTGAAAAGATCAGCCAGATTTCGGGCGTGGGGCTGGTGACGCTTTCGGGCGGTAACCGCAAGGCGCTGCGGGTGCGGGTCAACATTCCCAAGCTGACATCGTTCGGCATCGACCTTGATACGCTGCGCACCACCATCGGCAACGTGAACGTCAATTCCCCCACCGGCACGTTCGATGGCCCGCAGCGCGCGACCACGCTGCGCATCGACGGGCAGATTTCGGGCGTGGACCAGCTGCTCAACCAGGTCATCGCGTACCAGAACAACGGTCCCGTGCGCATCCGTGACGTGGCCAGCGTGGTGATCGGCCCCGAAAACACCGAACTGGCGGCATGGGCCAACCGCACGCCCGCCCTGGTCATGAACGTGCAGCGCCAGCCGGGTGCGAACGTGATCGGGGTGGTGGACAACATCAAATACGCGCTGCCACGCCTGCAGCAGTCGCTGCCGCCGGGCATCACCATAACCCCCCTGACCGACCGGACCACGACCATCCGCGCATCCGTCGAGGACGTGGAGTTCGAACTGGGCCTGGCGCTGGTGCTGGTGGTGGGCGTGATCTTCGTGTTCCTGCGCAATGTGCCGGCGACCCTGATCCCCAGCCTGTCGGTGCCGCTGTCGCTGGTGGGGACGCTGGCGGTCATGTACCTGTTCGGCTTCTCGCTCGACAACCTCTCGCTCATGTCGCTCACCATCGCCACGGGGTTCGTGGTGGATGATGCCATCGTGATGATCGAGAACATCGCCCGTTACATCGAAATGGGCGACAGCCGCATGGAAGCCGCGCTGAAGGGCGCGGGCGAGATCGGGTTCACCATCATCTCGCTGACCATATCGCTGATCGCGGTGCTGATCCCGCTGCTGTTCATGGGCGATGTGGTCGGTCGCCTGTTCCATGAATTCGCCATGACACTGGCGGTCACCATCATCCTGTCCGCCGTGGTCTCACTGACCCTGGTGCCAATGATGTGCGCGCGCCTGCTGCATGAACGTGACACAAAACATGCCGAACCGGCATGGTCGGCCGCAGTCGAACGCTGGACGGTCGCGACAATCAACGGCTATGGCCGCGCGCTGGATGTGGTGCTGCGCCACCAGCGGCTGACACTGGCGATATTTTGCGCGACCCTGGTGCTGACGGGCCTGCTGGCCGTTGTCATTCCCAAGGGCTTTTTTCCGGTGCAGGACACGGGCGTGATCCAGGGCATTTCGGTCATGGAGCAGTCCACGTCGTTCGCCGCGATGAAGCGCCACCAGCAGGAACTGGCCGACCGGATCCTGCAGGACAAGGATGTGGCCAGCCTGTCTTCGTTCGTCGGCGTGGACGGGCAGAACGTGACGCTGAACCAGGGGCGCTTCCTGATCAACCTCAAGCCGGTGGACAGCCGCGCCGACACCGCGCAGGAGGTGGCGACACGCCTGCGCGCGGAAACGGCGGATATCGCGGGGGCGGACCTGTACCTGCAGCCGGTGCAGGACCTGTCGCTGGATACATCGGTTGCCGCGACGCAGTACCAGTTCCTGCTGGAAAACCCCAGCTATGACCAGTTCACGACATGGGTGCCGAAATTCATCGCGCGCCTGCAACGCGAAAAGGCGCTGTCGGATGTCACATCCGACCTGCAGGCGGCGGGCCTTGTGGCGCATGTCGACCTGGACCGCACAACGGGGGCGCGGTATTCCATCACGCCCCAGACCATCGACAACGTGCTGTATGACAGCTTTGGCCAGCGCCAGATCTCGACCATCTTCACGCAGTCCAACCAGTACCGCGTGATCCTGGAGGCCACGCCCGCGTTCCAGCAGGACATGGGATCGCTCAACCAGATCTATCTACCCGGTATCAGCGGCAACGCGGGGGAAAGCACATCGGGGCCGACGCGTTCGCCCACATCGGGACTGGTGCCGCTGGCGTCCGTTACCAGTGTCACGCGCGATACCGCGCCGCTGCTGATTACCCATGTGGGGCAGTTCCCGGCCACGACCGTGTCGTTCAACGTCAGGTCCGGCTATGCGCTGGGGGACGCGACGGATGCGATCGAACGCGCGGCGAAGGACATCCACCTGCCATCCAGCTTCCAGACATCGTTCCAGGGCACGGCGGCGGCGTTCCGCAGTTCACTGTCCAACGAGGCATGGCTGGTGCTGGCGGCCCTGATCGCGGTCTATATCGTGCTGGGCATCCTGTATGAAAGCTTCGTCCATCCCGTCACCATCCTGTCCACCCTGCCCTCCGCCGGTGTGGGCGCGCTGCTGGCGCTGTGGATCACGGGATCGGGGCTGGATGTCATGGGCATCATCGGGCTGGTGCTGCTGATCGGCATTGTCAAGAAAAACGCCATCATGATGATCGACTTCGCGCTGGAAGCCGAACGGGTGGAGGGCATGACCTCGCTGCAGTCCATCCGCCATGCCGCGCTGCTGCGTTTCCGCCCCATCCTGATGACAACGCTGGCGGCCATGCTGGGTGCGGTGCCCATGATGCTGGGCACCGGCACAGGTTCCGAACTGCGCCGCCCCCTGGGCATCGCCATTGTCGGCGGGCTTGCGGTCAGCCAGTTGCTGACACTGTTCACCACGCCGGTCATCTACCTGCTCATGGACGGGATCAGCCAGAAGCTGTCGCGCCGCTTTGGCAATGCTGATGGCAAGGGCAAGGATGGGCTGCCCGGACCGCAGGCGCAGGCATGACACCGCTTTCCATCTTTGTCCGCAGGCCGGTGGCGACAGTCCTGCTGACGGTGGCGCTGATCATTGGCGGCATCATCGGCTATACCACGCTGCCGGTTGCCGACATGCCCAATGTGGATTTTCCGGTCATACAGGTACAGGCGCAGCAGGCCGGTGGCTCGCCCGAGGAAATCGCCAGTTCCGTCGCAGCCCCGCTGGAGCGGCATCTGGGCGCGATCGCGGGCCTGAACGAAATGACATCGCAGTCATCGGCCAACCAGGCGCGGATCACGCTGCAGTTCTCGCTTGACCGCGACATCAACGGGGCCGCGCGTGATGTGGAGGCCGCCCTGCAGGCAGCCCACGCGGACCTGCCGTCGTCGCTGCGGCAGAACCCGAGCTATTTCAAGGCCAATCCCAACGGCGCGCCGGTCATGATCCTGGCGCTGACATCGCGTACCCGTACTGCGGCACAGCTTTATGACCTTGCGTCCAACGTGCTGCAGCAGCACCTGTCACAGATACAGGGCGTGGGACAGGTTGAAATCGGTGGCAGTTCGCTGCCTGCGGTGCGGGTGGAGATGAACCCGCTGGCGCTGTACAAATTCGGCATAGGGTTCGAGGATATCCGCGCAGCCCTCGCCTCGGCCAACGCCCATACGCCAAAGGGCTTCATCGACGAGGGCGACCACCGTTTCGTGCTGTCGACCAATGACCAGGCGCATAATGCACAGGCCTACCGTGACCTGATCGTGGCCTACCATGACAGCCGTCCCGTCAAGCTGGAGGACGTGGCCTACGTCCATGATGGTGTGGAGGACGTGCGCAACGCCGGCTACGTGGATGGCAGGCACGGGGTGCTGGCCATCATCTTTGCGCAGGCCGGCGCCAACATCATCAACACCAATGACCAGATCCGCGCCAAGCTGCCCATGCTGCGTGATGCCCTGCCGGCCGACGTGGACCTGGGCAGGTTCATGGACCGGTCCACCACCATCCGCGCGGCCCTGGCCGATACGCAGTTCACGCTGGTGCTGTCGGTCTTCCTTGTGGTGCTGGTGGTGCTTCTGTTCCTGCGTTCGCCGCGCATCACCATCATTCCCGCAATCGTCGTGCCGACATCCATCATCGCCGCCTTTGGCGCGATGAAGCTGCTGGGCTATTCCATTGACAACCTGTCGCTCATGGCGCTGACCATTTCGACCGGTTTCGTGGTGGATGACGCCATTGTGGTGGTGGAAAACATAAGCCGCCACATGGAAGCGGGCATGGACCGCCTGCAGGCCACCCTGCTGGGCACGCGGGAGGTGGCGTTCACGGTCCTGTCCATTACCGTATCGCTGATCGCGGTGTTCCTGCCCATCCTGCTGCTCAGCGGTGTGGCGGGGCGTCTGTTCCATGAATTCGCCATGACGATGTCACTGACCATCGTCATTTCCATGATCCTGTCGCTGTCGCTGACGCCCATGCTGACCTCCCGCCTGCTGCGCCCGCATCTGGCGGCCCCGTCGAAGGGCTTTTTCGGCAGGGTTGGCGCATGGCTGGAACATATACTGACTGCCGCCCAGCAGGGTTACGCCAGTTCACTGGAATGGGCGCTGACGCACCGGCGGATCACCATCCTGTCGCTGCCCGTAACCATTGCCATCATGGTCGGGCTGTTCATCAAGATGCCCAAGAGCCTGTTTCCCGAATCCGATACCGGCATGCTGATGGGGCACCTGATGGGTGACCAGTCCATTTCGTTCCAGGCCATGCAGGGCAAAATCGCCACCACGCAGCAGGCCATCATGGCGGACCGTGACGTAGCCCATGTCATGGGGTTCATGGGCGGGCGCGGCAGTTCCAACCAGGCCAACATGTTCGTGACCCTGAAGGACAAGTCGCTGCGCAATGACACACCCGCGCAGACCATTGCCCGCATCACGCGCCGGTTGCGCAACATGGTGGGAGCGACGTTCTACATGTCCGCGCCGGGACAGCTGCGCATAGGCGGACGGCAGAGCAATGCGGCCTACCAGTATTCGCTGCACTCCGATTCCTCGAAGGATCTGTATAAATGGACGCCGCTGCTGGTCAGCGCGTTGCAGAAGCATCCCGAACTGTCCGACATTTCATCGGATGTACTGCAGGGTGGTTCGGCGCTGGATGTGCAGATAGACCGCGATACCGCAAGCCGCCTGAACATTACGCCCCAGCTTGTGTCCAACACGCTGTATGACGCCTATGGCCAGCGTTCGGCCTCGGTCATCTACAATGCCCTCAACCAGTACCGCGTGGTGATGGAAGTCGAGCCACGATTCTGGAAGGACCCGACCACGCTCAAGCAGGTCTGGGTCAGTGTCGCCGGTGGTACGGCAGGTGGCGGCACGCAGTCCAACACCATCCGGGTCAAGACGGATACAGGCACCACGGAATCTCAGCTGAGCGAGGAATCCTTCCGCAACCAGGTGGCCAACACGCTGGCGGGTGGCAACAGTGCCTCCACCGGGTCGGCCGTGTCCACCAGTTCGGAAGCGATGGTGCCGCTGACACTGGTATCGGTGCTGAAACCCACCAAGACGGCACTGAGCATCAACCATGACGGGCAATCGGTTTCCAGCACGGTCTCGTTCAACCTGGCCAATGGCGTCCCGCTGAGCAAGGCGGTGCAGATCATCAATGAAGAAACCGTGCGCCTGCACATGCCCGCCAACATCCAGGGCAATTTCGCCGGTAACGCCGCCCAGTTCCAGAAATCGGTCAACAACGAACCGCTGCTGATCCTTGCGGCCCTGGCGGCGGTGTACATGACGCTGGGCATCCTGTACGAAAGCTACGTGCATCCGCTGACCATCCTGTCCACACTGCCCTCGGCCGGGGTGGGGGCGCTGCTGGCGCTGCAGTTTTTTGGCGAGGCCTTTTCACTGATCGCCATGATCGGGGTGATCCTGCTGATCGGCATCGTCAAGAAAAATGCCATCATGCTGGTGGACTTCGCCATCACGGCCGAACGGGAAGAAGGCCATAGCGCGCTTGATTCGATCCGCATGGCCTGCCTGCTGCGCTTCCGCCCGATCATGATGACCACCTTTGCCGCCGCACTGGGCGCGCTGCCCCTTATATTCGGCCATGGCTATGGCGCCGAACTGCGCCGCCCGCTGGGCATTGCCATTGTGGGCGGGCTGCTGGTCAGTCAGGCGCTGACGCTTTACACGACGCCGGTTGTCTATCTCTATCTCGATCATCTGGGGATAGCCTGCCGCACATTTTTCAACCGGCTGTATGGACGGCTGTCCCGACGCCATCGTCTTTCCCACCAGCAGGATTCCTGAACCGGATGACACCTTTTTCGCCATCCCCCGGCCGTGCCGCCATCCGCCCGTCCCGCGTCCCCCGCCGCTACGCCGCGCGCCTTGCGCTGGCGGCCCTGCCAGTCATGGCGCTGGCGGGATGCATGGTGGGGCCAAAATACCATCGTCCTGCCGCGATCGTATCCCCGCGTTTCAAGGAACTGCGCCCCGAACCGGGATGGGAAATGGCCAACCCCAAGCTGGCCGAACTGCCCAAGCATGACTGGTGGACGATCTATAACGATCCCATCCTGAACGGGCTGGAATCACAGGTTTCGATTTCCAACCAGAACGTCAAGCAGTACGAAGCCAACTACCGTAACGCCCGCGCCATGATCGACAGCGTGCGCGCGCAGCTTTTCCCGACCATCAGCGGCAGCCTGGGCTTCAACCGCAATGGCCACGGCGCGGGTTCGCTGTCCTCATCCGGCAGCAATTACGCAAATGCGGGAACGACCTACAACACCTATGACATCGGCCCCAGCGCCAGCTGGGATCTGGACATATGGGGCAAGATCCGCCGGCAGGTGCAGGAGCAGGTTACCGCTGCACAGGCCAGCGCCGCCGATCTGGCCAACGCCACACTGTCATATCAGGCGCAGCTGGCGACGGCCTATTTCAACATGCGCTATCAGGACAGCCTGACGGACCTGCTGCAGCGTTACGTCAATTTCAACGAACAGGCGCTGCAGATCACCCAGAACCAGTTCGAGGCCGGGACCGCCGATCCCACCGCCGTTTTGCAGGCCCGCACCACGCTGGAACAGAACCGTGCTTCCCTGATCCAGGCGGGGATCAACCGCGCACAGTATGAACATGCCATTGCCGTGCTGATCGGCAAGCCACCTGCCGATGTCACCCTGCCCCCGGCGGAACTGTCGCGCACGGTGCCCCCCATTCCGGTCACGGTGCCAGCCGACCTGCTGCAACGTCGCCCCGACATTGCGGCAGCCGAACGCACGATGGAGGAATACAACGCCATGATCGGCGCGGACATGGCGGCGTTCTATCCGGACATCACCATCAACGCCAGCTATTCGCAAAGTGGTGGCGACCCGGTGACATCGCTGATGTCAGCGATGAACCGCGTCTGGTCACTGGGGGCTTCCGCGACCGAAGTCCTGTTTGAAGGCGGGTCACGCACGGCTGCCGTGCATGAAGCCAATGCGCAGTACGACAGTGCCGTGGCGACCTACCGCCAGACCGTCCTGACCGCATTGCAGGGCACGGAAGATCAGTTGTCCAACCTGCGTATTCTGGCGCAGCAGGCGCAGCAGCAGCAGAAGGCACTGGATTTTGCCAACCGCACGGTCGAGGTCTCGCTGAACCAGTACCGGGCCGGAACGGAAATCTATACCACCGTCATCACCAACGAGAATTCGGCGCTGAGCGATGCCGAAACCCTGCTGGGCATCCAGCAGCAGCGCATGGTGGATAGCGTAAGCCTGGTGCAGGCGCTGGGCGGTGGATGGGATGTCTCGCGCCTGCCTTCCAAGGGTTCGTTGCAGAAGGATAATCCCCTCCTGCCCTCCTTCATCCAGAAGGACACCAATAAATAGGCAGAAAAAAACCCCCTGCGCCAATGGCGACAGGGGGTTTTTCATAAGGATGGACCGCTAGCTGTTAAAAAGCGACTTGGCCGAAAACAGTACGATCAGGACCACGATCACAAAAGCCAGGATGGCGATAAAGAACAGTATTTTCGCCATCCCGGCCGAAACCGCGGAAATGCCAGTGAAGCCAAACAGCCCGGCGACCAGCGAAACAATCAAAAAGAACAGCGCCAGTTTCAGCATGGCATTTTTCCCTGCAAATCAGTCATGCTGCCTTAAACGCGGCAGCACCGTATATGTTGCCCTATGCCCGGCGGCGCAGGAACATGCTGGCCAGAAAGCCCAGCACTGACGCGCCAAGCAGTGCGAACAGCGGCCGGTCGGCCGTTACGTCACGCAGCGTATCAAGGATTTCCCCCATGCCCTGCTGTGCCACGCCACCCGCGCCCTGCAGCCGTCCTGACAACGGGGTGCCCGTATCCCCGACAAAGCCATCCAGACCATCCTGAAGCCGACCGATGCCTTCTTCCAGATGCGCTTCAAAATTGGGGGGATTTGTCATGTTCGATATTCCCTTGCTTGCCATCGGGGGAATAGGGGAAATCCCGTCTCCCCCTGCCCATGCCGTCATGCCCGCAGGCAACAGGCCCGTTACAGCAGACTTATCATATCTCCGATGCCTGCCAATAGGCTGCATCCGCGCCGGGATCCGGCTCCCCCGCAATCAGTCGACGCATGCGCTCCGCCATTGCGCGCATGGCCGGGGCGGTATTGTCACGCGGCCGTGGCCCCACCGCAAAATCCCCCCGCAACCCTGCGGGATGCCCTTCGAGAATGATGATCCGGTCTGCCAGGATCAGGGCTTCGTCCAGATCATGGGTCACGAACAGTACCGTCCCGTGCCGCCGGGCATGGATACGCAACAGTTCATCCTGCAGGGCGCCGCGCGTGATGGCGTCCAGCGCACCAAAAGGCTCGTCCATCAGCAACAGGTCCGGCTCCACCGTCAGCGCGCGCGCAACCCCCACGCGCTGGCGCTGCCCACCCGATAGCTGGCGTGGCCACCGCTCCGCCGTATCCGCAAGCCCGACCAGTTCCAGCGCCGCCATGGCCCTGTCCCGCCGCTGCATGCGTGTCAGTCCCAGTCCTTCCAGACCCAGTTCCACATTGCGCCGTACGCTGCGCCACGGCATGAGCTTGGCGTCCTGAAACACCATGGCCGCCGGGCGATGCGCCGCCGTGGGCGACGCATGCAGGCTGACCGTGCCCTCGCTGGGCTGGACCAGCCCCATGATGACCCGCAACAGCGTGGACTTGCCCACCCCGGACGGCCCCAGCACGGCCACGAATTCGCCACGCCTGATTTCAAGATCCACATGCCGCAGGATGAAACTGCGCCCCTGGTCATGCGACAGGCCGATATTTTCCAGCCTGACCACGACATCATCCGTATCCGTTACCACCGCATTCATCCCTGCCAGCCCAGCAGCCTTCTGCGCACCAGCATGAAAGCCGTGTCGGTCAGCGCATACAGCAGGGCCATGGTCAGCATGTAAACCACCACGAGGTCGGTCGCCAGCAGGCTGGACGCCTGCATCATCCGCGCGCCAATACCGGGCACACCGAACAGTTCCGCCGCGACGACCGACATCCATGCCTGACCCAGCCCCGTGCGCAGCCCCGCCAGCACGCCGGGGGCCGATGCCGGAATCACCACCGTGCGCAGCCGTGCCCAGAACCCGCCATGGCCAAAGGACGCCGCGACTTCATACAGGTCCGGGTCAATCGCCTGCACGGCCCCGTAGGCGGCATAGAAATTGATCCAGAACACCGAAATGGCGATCACGAACGTTGCCCCTGCGGTATCCAGCCCGAACCACAGGATGGCGAACGGCACCCATGCAAGCCCGGGTATGGGTCGCAATACCCGCACGACACCGGACAGCAGCCCATCCAGCAACGGCACCGTGCCGCATAACAGGCCGGTCAGCATGCCCAGGACCGAACCAATGACCAGTCCCATCACGTAATGGGTCAGGCTGTCCCGAATGGCCTGCAGCCATGCCCCGCTGCGCACTTCTTCCAACCATGCCGGACCAAGGCTGCTTGGTGCGGGCAGCAGGCCGGATGGCACCCAGCCCAGCCGGATGGATGCTTCCCATGCCCCGAACAGCACGATCAGGCCCACGGCCCCCAGCAGCGGTCGTATCCAGAGGGAACGGGTGGGCGTCATTGTGCGATCTGCCGGTAACTTTCCAGGTCGAACAGCGACGCCACCGGTTCCGCCTTGCGCAACAGGCCGCTCTGCACTTCGAACTCCTGCAATTTGCCAACCGCGTCCACGATGCCAGCCGGGTCGGATACATAATCAGGTGCCGATGCCTTCAGCGCCTCGATAATGATATCCCTGGGCAGCATGCCCCCACCCAGCGCCTGCTGGACATAGGGTTCCGCCTGTTCCGGATCGGTGGCCAGCAGGTGCGTGGCCTTCACGAAACTGGTCAGGAACGCGGTTTTCCATGCCGCGCGATCCGGCGCGTCCTCATTGACGATTGCCAGCACGGAACCCGGCTGCCCCGGCATGAGGTCATGCCCAGATGCCAGCACCCGCATGCCGGGCATGCGATGACGGATAATGGTCAGCGCCGGTTCGCGCAGGATGGCGCCATCCACCGCACCCGCCAGAAATGCCTGCTGGGCGGCATCAATATCAATGCCGACAATATCCGCCACCTGCGCCGGATCCAGTCCATTGCGGACCTTGAGCCAGTATCGCAGCAGCGTATCGGGCACCGAACCGAGTGGCTGGGCCGCGATCTTGGGCCTGTGACCCGCCTTCGTGGCGAAATCGGCGAAACGCTGACGGACCTCGTCAGCACTCAGGCCCGCAGGCTGTTCCGGCAGGCCATCCGCCAACGCACCGCGGGAGACGATTTCCAGTTCCTCGGTCGCGGCACTGGCCACGACCTTTACATCCGCCCCATGCGCGCGTGCCTGCAGCAGTGGCAGGACACCCGCCACATAGGCGTCAATCTTGCCCGATACCAGCGCCTGAATGGCCTGTGGCCCCGACTGGAACCGGACCAGCTGCATGTCAATACCTGCGTCACGCGTCCAGTTCTTACCCTGCATGACAAACAGCGGCGCCGACCCGATGACAGGAATATACCCCACCCGCACCGTCGCGGCCTGACCGCTTCCGCACAGGCCGATCATGGCGGTCACGGCATAAAGCCCACGGCGTATGACACGCCCGAAAACTGATCCTGTCATGGCGAAGCCCTGTCTGCTGCGCAGGGTATGGTCCTGCATGTCGAAAGCGTATCGAAATATACATGTCGTGACCGAATATCCATATCACGACGCACAAAATGCCAGATCGGCTACCGACATAAAAAAACCCGGCCAAAGGCCGGGCTTTTTCACGCGGGAAGCGAAGTGCCTCAGGCTGCCAGATGGTCTTCCTGAGTGGCTTCCGGACGCGGACCGCTGTCCTTGCCCTTTGCCGACACATCGCGGTCAACCAGTTCGATCACAGCCATGTCGGCTGCATCACCGTGGCGCATGCCCGCACGCAGCACGCGGGTGTAGCCACCCTGACGCGCCTTGTAACGGTCTGCCACCGTATCGAACAGCTTGGACACGATCTTGTCGTCACGCAGCTGGGCGAAAGCCTGCCGGCGGGCGTGCAGATTGCCACGCTTGCCAAGGGTGATCAGCTTTTCCACAACCGGGCGCAGTTCCTTCGCCTTCGGCAGCGTGGTGGTGATCTGTTCGTGCTTGATCAGGGCGACAGCCATGTTGCGAAACATGGCCAGTCGATGGGACGAGGTAACGCCGAGCTTACGGCCGGCAACACCGTGACGCATGATGTAATTTCCTGTTTTATCCGGTTCCGAGGATCAGAACGGCTCGTCGAGCCTCTTGGCCAGATCTTCGATATTTTCCGGCGGCCACGCCGGGACATTCATACCCAGTGAAAGTCCCATGGCGGTCAGGACTTCCTTGATCTCGTTGAGCGACTTGCGGCCGAAGTTCGGCGTGCGCAGCATCTCCTGCTCGGTCTTCTGAACCAGATCACCGATATAGACGATGTTGTCGTTCTTCAGGCAGTTCGCGCTACGGACCGACAGTTCCAGTTCGTCAACCTTGCGCAGCAGGTTACGGTTGAACGGCAGGTCATCCTGCGGCTCTTCCGTGCGCACCGTGCGGGGTTCATCGAAGTTGATGAACAACTGCAGCTGGTCCTGAAGGATACGCGCGGCAAGTGCCACGGCATCTTCCGGTGTTACCGCGCCATTCGTCTCAACCGTCAGCAGCAGGCGGTCATAGTCGGTGACCTGACCCACGCGGGTCTGTTCCACCTTGTAGGACACGCGGCGGACGGGCGAGTAGATGGCATCAACCGGGATCAGGCCGATCGGTGCGTCTTCCGGGCGGTTAGCCGCCGCGGGGACATACCCCTTGCCCATGTTCACGGTGAATTCCATCCCGAACTTCACCCCTTCATCAAGGGTGCAGATCACCAGGTCAGGATTCATGACTTCGATATCATGACCTGTCTGGATCTGTCCGGCACGCACTTCGCCCGGCCCCGTGGCCGTCAGCACCATGCGCTTCGGCCCCTCACCATGCATCCGCAGCGCGAGCTGCTTGATGTTGAGGACGATATCGGTCACGTCTTCACGAACACCCGCCACCGACGAGAATTCATGCAGCACGCCGTCAATCTGGATTGCCGTAACCGCAGCCCCCTGCAGGGACGACAGCAGAACCCGACGGATCGCGTTACCCAGCGTCATGCCAAAGCCGCGTTCCAGCGGCTCGGCAACGACGGTGGCAATGCGTGAAGGTTCCGCCCCCGGTTCGACTTCCAGCTTTTCCGGCTTGATCAGGGATTGCCAGTTTTTCTGGAGGACCAAGGTAATGGCCTTTCAAGACTGATCTGCCACCCGTTACGATGGCAGATGGTATCCTGCGGCAGGATACCGGAATGACAATCTTCCCCCGCATGCGGGGGAATACGACTAAGCAGATTGCGGTTCAGACGCGACGGCGCTTGCGCGGACGGCAGCCGTTATGCGGAACCGGCGTCATGTCACGGATGGCCGTGATCGAGAAACCGACGGCCTGCAGGGCACGCAGTGCGCTCTCACGCCCCGAACCGGGACCGGAAACCTCGATTTCCAGCGTCTCCATGCCGTGTTCACGTGCCTTGCGGCCCGCGTCCTCGGCGGCAACCTGCGCCGCGTACGGCGTGGACTTGCGCGATCCCTTGAAGCCCTGGGCACCAGCGGACGACCAGGCAATCGCGTTGCCCTGTGCATCCGAGATGGTGATCATGGTGTTGTTGAAGGTGGACAGCACATGCGCCACACCGGAAATGATGTTTTTCCGCTCTTTCTTGCGAATACGCGGAGCCGCAGCTTTCGCCATAGTTTTCTCGATCCTGTCAGTTCAAACGGCGCATGGGGCGGGCTGCCCCCCATGCTTACATACCGGACAATCCGCTGATTAGCGGGTTGCCTTCTTCTTGCCCGCAATAGCCACGGCCTTACCCTTGCGGGTACGGGCGTTGGTATGAGTCCGCTGACCATGGACAGGCAGCCCACGCCGGTGACGCAGACCACGGTAGCAGCCAAGGTCCATCAGACGCTTGATGTTCATCGCCACTTCGCGGCGCAGATCACCTTCCACGCGATACTTGCTGTCGATCAGTTCACGGATCTTGCCGATCTCGTCATCAGACAGCTCGTTCACGCGCCGCTCAGCCGGGATTTCCAGCTGGTCGCAGATCGCCTGGGCCTTGGTGGCCCCGATACCATAGATATAACGCAGGCCAATGGTGACCCGTTTGTTGGTTGGGATGTTCACGCCGGCAATACGTGCCACGCCACTTACTCCTCGTCCGCCCTGATACAGGGCACTAACTATCAGGCAGGGCTGCTTCACACCACCTGCCCTATTGGCAGGAGCGCCGTGAACATACCGGTTTCGAACCGGCCAACCCCATCATCATTCATTCCGGCCATACGAGCCGCACCATCAGCGGGCGACTCATGTGACGCTCATACCTTGAGGGCGCGCAATATACTGCTGCCCCCATGCGAGTCAATTATTTTGCATCACTTCTTCGTGATACGATCGATAACAGCGAAGACTTCCTTGGTCACTGCATCGATATCCGCCATCCCGTCAACACGGTACAGACGCTTCTCTTCCTCATAATAAGGCAGGATCGGCGCCGTCTGTTCACGGTAGGCCTTCAGTCGCGCGGCCACGGTATCCCGCCGGTCATCTTCCCGGCGAATGAACTCATGTCCGCCACAGACATCGCATGTGCCTGCCACCTTCGGCTTCTTGAACAGGTCATTATAGCCCGTGCCGCACTTGGCGCAGGTGTAACGACCCGCAATGCGGTCAGCCAGTGCGTTCTCATCCACATCCAGCAACAGCACCGCATCAATATGCTGGCCACTGCGTGTCAGCATCTGGTCCAGCGCTTCGGCCTGCGCCCGGGTGCGCGGGAAGCCATCAAGGATGAACCCCTTCGCGCAATCAGGCTGACGGATGCGGTTTTCGATCATGGCGATGATCAGGTCATCAGGCACAAGCTGGCCTTCTGCCATGATGGTCTTGACCTTCTGCCCCAGCGGGCTTCCGGCCGCGACTTCCGCACGCAGCATGTCACCCGTTGAAATCTGGGCGATTCCATACCGTTCTTCCAGCCGCTTTGACTGGGTGCCCTTACCGGCACCCGGCGGGCCAAGAAAAATAATATTCACCGCATTCTGCCCTTTCTGCCCCGTCCCCGGCGCATAAGTCCCTGATACTGGTGCGCGACCAGATGCGACTGCACCTGCGTCACCGTATCAATCGTCACCGTCACGATAATGATCAGACTCGTGCCACCAAAATAGAAAGGCACGTTGTAATGGCTGATCAGGATCTGCGGCAACAGGCAGACCGCGACAAGATACAGCGCCCCGATGGTCGTAATCCGCGTCAAGATCCGGTCAAAGAACGCAGCCGTATTGGCCCCCGGCCGGATACCCGGCACAAAGCCCCCCTGCTTGCGCAGGTTTTCCGCCGTTTCCTGCGGGTTGAAGGTCACCGCCGCATAGAAATAGGAGAAAAATACAATCATCGCCGCATAGAACAGCATGTAGAGCGGCTGTCCCTGCCCCAGTTCCTGTCCCAGGAAGGACAGCCAGCCGGGCATGGAACTGTTATTGACGAACCCCGCGATCGTGACCGGGATCAGCAGCACGGACGATGCGAAGATGGGTGGAATCGACCCGGCCGTGTTCACCTTCAGCGGCATGTGGGTCGAATCGCCACCAAACATGCGCTGACCGACCTGGCGCTTGGGGTACTGGATCACTACCCGGCGCTGCGCCAGTTCCATGAACACGATGAAAGCGATCGTAATAGCCGCCAGCACCAGGAACACCAGCACGAAGAACGGGGACAGCGCGCCCGTATAGCCAAGCTGGAACAGACTGGCCAGGGCATTGGGCAGGTTCGCCACGATACCCGCAAAGATGATCAGCGAGATACCGTTACCGACCCCCCGCGACGTAATCTGTTCACCCAGCCACATCAGGAACATGGTGCCACCCACAAGGGTCAGCACACAGGACACGATGAAGAAAAGCCCGGGGGAGACAACGGCAGACCCGGCTTCCGTATGCATGTTCTCAAGCCCTATGGCGATGCCGTAGGCCTGGAACAGCGCAATCACGACGGTCAGGTAGCGCGTGTATTCATTCAGCTTGCGCCGTCCGCCCTCCCCTTCCTTCTTGAGTGCTTCAAGCGAGGGGATTGCCGCCGACATGAGCTGTACGATGATCGAGGCACTGATATAGGGCATGATGTTCAGTGCAAACACGGTCATGCGCCCCAGCGCACCACCGGTAAACATATCGAACATACCCAGAATACCGCCCTGATGCCGGGCCAGAAGCTGCCCCATCACCGTCGCATCGACGCCAGGGACGGGGATATAGGTGCCAATCCGATACACGATCAGCGCACCCAGCGTGAACCAGATACGCTTTTTCAGTTCCGTTGCGTTGGCAAAGGAATTGAAATTCAGATTGGCAGCCAACTGTTCGGCCGCGGAGGCCATGCGCCCATCCTTTCACAAGAACAGCGCCACCGCTGGAGGCGGGACGCTGTCATGATAAAAAAAACCGCAAAAAGTAATAAAGCGATGCGCCCGCCGAGTGCAAGCAGCATCGCTTTTATTATGCTCCGGGTACAGAACGTGCCTGTGCCCGGGACCGGTCATTCCGCGGCAGGAGCCTGCTGCTTCTGCGCCTTGACCTGCACCTTGCCACCCGCCTTTTCGACAGCGGCAACGGCGCCAGCCGAAGCACCCGACACTTCAATGGTCACGGCATGGTTCAGTTCACCATCCGCCAGCAGGCGGATACCGGCAAAGCGACCGGAACCGACCAGACCGGCCTTGACCAGGGTCTCTTCCGTCACGACAGCCTTGGCATCGACCTTGCCCGCCGCAATCGCCTTATCCAGAGTGCCCAGATTCACAATCGCATATTCCTTGCGGAAAATGTTCTTGAATCCACGCTTGGGAAGACGACGGTAGATCGGCAGCTGACCGCCTTCAAAACCGTTCAGGGACACACCGGAACGCGCCTTCTGACCCTTCACACCCTTGCCCGACGTCTTGCCCTTGCCAGAGCCGATGCCGCGACCAAGACGCTTCTTGGTGTAACGCGCGCCTTCGTTGTCACGAAGTTCGTTCAGGTTCATCTCAATCCTCCACCTTGATCAGGTGGGACACCTTGCGGATCATACCGCGAACGGAAGGGGTATCCTCCAGTTCACGCGTACGACCAATCTTGTTCAGGCCCAGACCAATCAGTGTCGCCTGCTGGCCCGGCTTCTGTCCGTTCCCGGAATGCACCTGGGTGACGCGCACTTTTGCCTTGGTATCAGACATCGGCCGTGGCCTCCGTCGTTGCCGTAGCTTCGCGACGTCCCAGGATATCCGAAACCTTCTTGCCACGGCGGTTGGCAACCGAACGCGGGCTGGCGCAACGCTCCAGCGCGGCGAATGTCGCCTTCACCATGTTGTGCGGGTTCCGGGTCCCGAGGGACTTCGCCACCACGTCATTGATGCCCAGGCTTTCGAAGACTGCGCGCATCGGACCACCGGCAATGATGCCCGTGCCCGCATCAGCGGAACGCAGGACAACCTTGCCCGCACCGAAGTGACCGGCCACATCGTGATGCAGCGTACGGCCTTCCTTCATCGGAACGCGGATCATCGTCCGCTTGGCGCGATCGGTCGCCTTGCGGATTGCCTCGGGAACTTCACGGGCCTTGCCCGCACCGAACCCGACGCGCCCCTTCTGGTCGCCAACCACAACCAGGGCTGCGAATGCAAAGCGGCGACCGCCCTTTACAACCTTCGCAACGCGGTTGATCGTGACCAGCTTGTCGACCAGATCATCGCCTTCGCGATCGCGGTCGCGACCACCCCGGCCGCCTTCTCTCGGTTCACGTGCCATTATGCGTGACCCTTTCGTCAGAACGAGAGACCGCCCTCACGGGCAGCCTCCGCCAGGGCCTTGATACGCCCATGATAGAGATACGCGCCGCGGTCGAAAACGACCTTCGACACACCTGCAGCCACTGCGCGTTCGGCCAGAAGCTTGCCAACTGCACCCGCCGCCTTGACGTCCGTGCCACCCTTGAGGGCGGTACGCAGGTCCTTGTCCAGGGTCGATGCCGCGGCCAGGGTACGGCCGGCAGCGTCGTCGATCACCTGCGCGTAGATGTTCTTGCCCGAACGGAACACCGACAGACGCGGACGGCCACCGCTCTTGCGGCGAAGCTGGAAACGCAGGCGCTGACGCCGCCGTTCCCGCAGATCCTTCTGCGTGCTCATTATTTCTTCTTACCTTCCTTGCGACGGATGGTTTCCGTTTCGTAACGGACACCCTTGCCCTTGTAGGGCTCGGGCTTGCGGAAGCTACGGATGTCAAGTGCGACCTGACCAACCCGCTGCTTGTCAATGCCTTCGACCGTGACCGCCGTGGGGCGGGGGGTCGTGATCTTGATCCCTGCGGGAATCGCATAAACGATGTCATGCGAATAACCGAGGTTCATGACCAGGTTCGTCCCCTGCACTGCGGCACGGTAACCTGTCCCGGAGATTTCCAGCGTCTTGGAAAACCCTTCGGACACGCCCTTGACCATACCCGCGATCAGGGAACGGGTTGTCCCCCACATCATGCGGGCCTGTGCCTGGGTATCGACCGGCTTGACGGCAACCTTGCCATCCGCAACATCAACCGAAACATGGCTGGACAGCGGCAGCTTGAGTTCACCCAGCTTGCCCTTTGCCGTCAGCACACCATCAGCAATGGAAACCTGAACGCCCGACGGTAATTCGACGGGATATTTGCCCACTCGCGACATTTATCCCTCCTTAGAATACACGACAGAGGACTTCACCGCCAACATTGGCAGCGCGGGCCTCCGCGTCGGACAGGACACCGCGCGGCGTCGACAGGATCGACACGCCCAGCCCGGCATACACACGCGGCAGTTCCTTGATCTTGGAATAGACGCGGCGTCCCGGCTTGGACACACGGTGGATTTCTTTGATGACCGGCTCACCATCGAGATACTTCAGCTCGATGCGCAGCTGGGCCACACCTTTACGCAGTTCCTCGCGTGAGAAACCACGGATATATCCCTCGCGGCGCAGCGCCTCGAGAACACTGGCGCGCAGCTTGGAAGCTGGCGCCACGCAGGCAGCATGCCGTGCACGCTGCGCATTGCGGATCCGGGTGAGCAGATCACCCAAAGGATCAGAAAGTGACATCGTTCCCTGCCCTTACCAGCTCGATTTGACCATACCCGGGATCTGACCATTGGAGGCCAGGTCGCGCAGGGCGATACGGCAGAGTTCGAACTTTCTGTAATTGGCGCGAGGACGCCCCGTCAACTTGCAGCGCAGACGCACGCGGACGCGCGAACCATTGCGAGGAAGTTCAGCAAGCTTGAGCGATGCATCGAAGCGATCTTCAACCGGCAGAGACCGATCCATGATGATGTTCTTCAGTGCAGTCCGCTTAGCCCGGTCCCGGTTTGCCATGCGCTCGCGCTTGACATTCCGGTTAACGGCGGAAATTTTGGCCATGCCTTGTTTTACCCTCCGGAACCTGTCGGGCCAGTCCCAACGGTTTTCCAAACAACGTGTGTATTAGGTCTTCTGGACTTCAGACGGAAGCCCTTTCGCTACATTTTTATGCAGCGAAGGGCAGATCAAACGCCTTGAGCAGAGCCTTTGCTTCCGCATCCGTCTTCGCGGTGGTCACGAAGATGATGTCCATGCCACGGATTTCGTCGACCTTGTCGTATTCGATTTCCGGGAAGACAATCTGTTCCTTCAGGCCCATCGCAAAGTTACCACGACCGTCGAAACCCTTGTTCGCCGGCAGCCCGCGGAAATCACGCACGCGCGGCAGGGCAATCGTCACGAAACGATCCAGGAACTCGAACATCTGCGCACGACGCAGCGTCACCTTGCACCCGATCGGCAGCCCTTCACGGATCTTGAAACCGGCGATGGCCTTCTTGGCCACGGTCTTGACCGGCTTCTGACCTGCGATCAGGGTCATTTCCTTGACGGCTGCATCCAGCTTCTTCTGATCGCCGGCAGCTTCGCCCACGCCCATGTTCAGGACAATCTTCTCAAGACGCGGAACCTGCATCTCGTTCTTGTACCCGAACTGCTCACGCAGTTTCGCGCGCATCTCATCCTGATAGCGCTTCTGCATGCGCGGCACAGGACGGGCTTCTTTCACTTCAGACATACCCGCCTCCTCAGCCTTCGATAACTTCGCCGGTCGCCTTGGCGACACGAACCTTGCGACCATCTTCCAGAACGCGGAAGCCGACCTTCGTCGGGTCACCGCTCTTGGGATCGATCAGCTTCAGGTTGGACAGGTGAACCGGCATTTCCTTCTGGATAATGCCACCCTGCTCACCCATGCGGGACGGACGGGTGTGACGCTTCGCAATCGCCACGCCGCGCACAACAGCCTTGTTGGCTGCGGGCAGGACTGTAACAACCTCGCCACGGGTTCCCTTGGAACCACCGGTGGTGACCAGAACCTGATCACCCTTCTTGATACGAGCAGCCATTACAGCACCTCCGGCGCCAGCGAGATGATCTTCATGAACTTGCGCGCACGCAGTTCGCGCACGACCGGGCCAAAGATACGGGTGCCAATCGGCTCCTGCTGCTTGTTGATCAGCACGGCCGCGTTGCGGTCAAAGCGGATGGCGCTGCCGTCGGCGCGACGCACGGGGTAAGAGGTACGGACGATCACCGCCTGGTGTACGTCGCCCTTCTTGACCTTGCCGCGGGGGATGGCCTCCTTGACGGACACGACAATCACGTCGCCGACCGAGGCAGTCTTCCGCTTGGAACCGCCCAGCACCTTGATGCACTGCACCTGACGGGCACCGGAATTGTCGGCCACGTCAAGGTTGGTCTCGGGATGGATCATGGTCTATGCCCTTCTTTACGCCTGCGCACCAGACGTGGCACCGGCGGCAGCCGTGAGCGGCTGGCCATTCCGGACAACGACAGTCCAGGTCTTGCGGCGGGAAATCGGCTTGCATTCTTCAATGCGCACCGTGTCGCCCACCTTGCATTCATTCAAGCCGTCATGCGCCGCATACTTTTTAGAGCGACGAATGAACTTCTTATACAACGGATGGATAACGCGACGATCGACAAGAACCGTTACGGTCTTGTCCATCTTGTCGCTGGTTACCCGTCCGGTCAGGACGCGCCTTGGCATCGCCCGTCTCCCTTCAGGACTTTACTGCCGGCGCGTGGCCAGCGGAACTCTTCTTCACAACCTCGGTTGCAACAGTCTTCACACGCGCGATTTCACGACGAACTTCGCGCATGCGGGACTGCCCCTCGGTCTGACCGGTCGCATGCTGAAACCGAAGATTGAACTGCTCGCGCTTCAGATCGACGAGAAGCGTATCCAGTTCTTCAACAGTCTTGGCACGCAGATCGGCCGGCTTTGTTGCCTTTGCCATCTCACGCCTCTCCGATACGGGTCACGAACTTGGTCTTGATCGGCAGCTTTGCCGCACCCAGAGCCAGCGCTTCACGCGCGACTTCCGGCGGCACGCCTTCAATCTCGAACAGGATACGACCCGGCTTCACACGAGCCACCCAGTATTCAGGCGACCCCTTGCCGGACCCCATACGCACTTCTGCGGGCTTTGTCGAGACCGGAAGATCAGGGAAAATCCGAATCCAGACACGACCGGCACGTTTCATGGCACGGGTAATGGCACGACGGGCAGCTTCGATCTGGCGGGCAGTGATCCGTTCAGGCTGCAGAGCCTTCAGGCCAAAAGCCCCAAAATTCAGGGTTGTGCCACCCTTGGCCAACCCATGAATACGCCCCTTGTGGGCCTTGCGGTACTTTGTCCGCTTGGGAGAAAGCATTTTCTAAATCCTCACGCGCCGCCTGGCGCATTTAGGTCCATTGGACCCCGCAGATTAGCGCTGCGGGGCCTGTTCGGCGGCGCGACGGTCCTGCGCCAGCGGATCATGGGCAAGAATCTCACCCTTGAAGATCCAGACCTTCACACCACAGGTGCCATAGGTCGTCTTGGCGGTCGCCACACCATAATCAATGTCCGCACGCAGCGTATGCAGCGGCACGCGGCCTTCACGATACCACTCGACACGTGCGATTTCCGCACCGCCCAGACGGCCGGAGCAGTTGATCCGGATCCCCTGCGCACCCAGGCGCATGGCGGACTGCACGGCACGCTTCATGGCGCGACGGAAGGCAACACGACGTTCGAGCTGCTGGGCAATGTTCTCGGCCACCAGGGTCGCATCGATTTCCGGCTTGCGGATTTCGACGATGTTCAGCGCGACGTCGGTCTTGGCCATGCGGGCCAGATCCTTGCGCAGCACATCGATGTCCTGGCCCTTCTTGCCGATCACGACGCCCGGACGGGCCGCGTAGATGGTCACGCGCGGCTTCTTGGCCGGGCGTTCGATCACAACGCGGGATACACCGGCACCGGACAGCTTGCGGCGCAGGTAGGACCGCAGCTTCAGGTCATCATGCAGCAGACGCGCATAATCGGCATCAGCATACCAGCGGCTGTCCCATGTCCGGTTAATACCGAGCCGCAGCCCGATCGGATTAACTTTATGTCCCATGGATCAGGCCGCCTTCTTTTCGGTTTCAGCTTCGGGCTTCTTTTCCGCCACAACGATGGTCAGGTGGCTGAAGAACTTCTCGATGCGGGCCGAACGGCCACGACCACGTGCGTGGAAACGACGCATCACGATCGACTTGCCCACTTCTGCACGGGCAACAACCAGCTGGTCAACGTCCAGCTGATGGTTGTTCTCGGCGTTGGCGATCGCGCTTTCCAGGGTCTTCTTGACCTGCTGGGCGATACGACGCTTGGAGAATGTGAGGGTGGCGATCGCCTGCGCAGCCGGCTTGTTGCGGATCAGACCCGCAACAAGGTTCAGCTTGCGTGGGCTGATGCGGATGTTCCGCGTCAGCGCCTGCGCCTCGGTTTCCGCGAGCGTGCGCGGATGCTTAGGCTTGCTCATGATCAGCCCCGCTTCGCTTTCTTGTCCGAAGAATGACCCGTGAAGGTACGGGTCGGTGAAAACTCACCGAACTTGTGCCCCACCATATTCTCGGAAACCTGCACGGGCAGGAATTTGTGCCCGTTATAGACGCCGAACGTCAGTCCGACGAACTGCGGCAGGATGGTGGATCGACGCGACCAGATCTTGATCACTTCGTTACGGCCCGACGCGCGCGATGCATCGGCTTTGTTCAGCAGATACCCGTCCACGAACGGGCCCTTCCAGACGGAACGTGCCATCTTAAATGCCCCTTACTTGCCGGTCTTCCGGCGACGGATGATCAGACTGTCCGTACGCTTGTTGACCCTGGTCTTGTAACCCTTAGTC
Organism: Komagataeibacter sp. FXV3; assembly: GCF_015155755.1. Taxonomy (GTDB): domain Bacteria; phylum Pseudomonadota; class Alphaproteobacteria; order Acetobacterales; family Acetobacteraceae; genus Komagataeibacter. Next base: position 25,975 of record NZ_VWPI01000077.1, read on the forward strand.
GGCTTGCCCCATGGCGTAACCGGATGACGACCGCCCGAGGTCCGTCCTTCACCACCACCATGCGGATGGTCAACCGGGTTCATGACGACACCACGGTTATGCGGACGGCGGCCCAGCCAGCGGTTGCGGCCTGCCTTGCCCAGATGCTGGTTCATGTTGTCCGGGTTGGACACGGCACCAATGGTGGCCATGCACTCCGCACGGACGACACGCAGCTCACCGGACTGCAGCTTGATCTGGGCATAGCCCACATCCTTGCCGACCAGCTGTGCATAGGTGCCAGCGGAACGGGCGATCTTGCCACCACCACCGGCCTTGAGCTCGATGTTGTGGATGATCGTACCCACCGGAACCGACGACAGGGGCATTGCATTGCCCGGCTTGATATCGGCGCGGGTGCCAGCAACAACCTGATCGCCTACCTTCAGACGCTGCGGTGCGATGATGTAGGCCAGCTCGCCATCTTCGTACTTGATGAGGGCGATGAAGGCCGTACGGTTCGGATCGTATTCCAGACGTTCCACCGTGCCGACCACGTCGAACTTGCGACGCTTGAAATCAACATAGCGGTAGGACTGCTTGTGTCCGCCACCGATGAAACGCGAGGTGGTGCGGCCGTGGTTGTTACGACCGCCGCTCTTGTTCTTCCCCTCGGTCAGGCCCTTGACGGGCTTGCCTTTCCACAGCTCCTTGCGGTCGATCAGAACCGTTCCGCGCAGGCTGGGGGTAACTGGATTAAAGTGCTTCAATGCCATTTCTTGTCACCCCACGTCAGACCAGCTTCGCGGTCAGGTCGATGGACTGACCTTCAGCAAGCTGGACAAACGCCTTCTTCACATCCGAACGCTGGCCGGGACGTCCCTTGAAGCGCTTGGCCTTACCCTTCTGGATGAGCGTGTTGACACCCAGAACCTTCACGCCAAACAGCGTCTCGACCGCTACCTTGATTTCCGGCTTCGTCGCATCGATCGCAACCTTGAAACCGACCTGATTCTTCTCGGACAGGGCCGTAGCCTTTTCCGTGATCAGGGGCGCGCGGATGATGTCGTACATCGCTTCGCGCGACATGCGTTCCGCCTTCTTGCGGATTGCCAGGATGTTGGTCATGCCAGACGCTCCTTCAGTCCCTCAACACCTGCGCGGGTAATAGCCAGCACATCGTGGTTCAGGATGTCATAGACATTCGCGCCGATGGTCGGGAGAATATCGATTTTCGGAAGGTTGCGCGCGGCACGGCCGAAGTTTTCCTCAACGGCGGCATCCACGATCAGGGCGGATGTCCAGCCCAGAACCTTCAGCTTCTTCGCAAGCTCAGCAGACTTGCCCGAGGCGGTCGCGGCATCAAGCACGACCAGCTTCCCTTCCGCCGCTTTCTGCGACAGCGCCGAGATCAGGCCCAGACGCCGTACCTTCTTGGGCAGGTCATAGCCATGGTCGCGCACGACCGGGCCATGAACCACACCACCGGTGCGGTACTGCGGCGAACGCAGCGAACCCTGACGGGCGCTGCCGGTGCCCTTCTGGCGGTACGGCTTCTTGGTCGTGCCGGAGATTTCCCCCATGCCCTTGACCTTGTGCGTACCCGCCCGGCGCTTTGCCAGCTGCCAGTGCACCACGCGCGCCATGATGTCCGTGCGCGGGGTTGCGGCGAAAATCTCGTCGGGAAGGCTGGCCTTGCCTGCGCTTCCGTTATCGAGGGTTTTGATATCGTAATCCATTGCCCTCTATCCTCAGCCCGCAGCCTCAACCAGGGCCGCCGGATACGGCGCCTCGGCATGACGGGCCTTCTTGATCGCATCACGAACCAGAACCGATTCATTCTTTCCGCCCGGCACGGAGCCGCGGATCATGATCAGGTTCTTTTCGGCGTCAACAGCCGCAATCTCGAGGTTCAGCGTGGTCACACGCTCGGAACCGAGATGGCCGGCCATCTTCTTGTTCTTGAAAACCTTGCCCGGATCCTGACGGTTACCCGTCGAACCGTGCGAACGGTGACTGATCGAGACACCGTGGGTGGCTTCGAGACCGGCAAAGTTCCAGCGCTTCATCGCGCCGGCAAAACCCTTACCCTTGCTGGTGCCGGTAACGTCCACCTTCTGTCCCACCACAAAATGGGTAGCGGACAGAGAAGCCCCGACTTCCAGGACGGCGTCATCCGCAACGCGGAATTCAGCCAGCTTCTTCTTGGGCTCGACCTTGGCCTTGGCAAAATGGCCGCGGTTCGGCTTCGACACATTTTTGACCTTGGCCTTGCCCGAACCAAGCTGGACGGCGGTGTAGCCATCACGCTCGGTCGTACGGACATCAACCACCTGCAGATCATCAACCTGCAGGACAGTCACCGGCACATGTGTGCCGTCTTCCTTGAACAGCCGGGTCATACCCAGCTTTTTTGCGATCAATCCGGTGCGCATCGTCTGGACCTTAGAGTTTAATCTCGACATCCACGCCAGCGGCGAGGTCGAGTTTCATGAGAGCGTCCACGGTCTGCGGGGTCGGCTCGACAATGTCGAGCAGCCGGCGATGGGTCCGAATTTCGAACTGCTCGCGGCTTTTCTTATCCACGTGGGGGGAGCGGTTCACGGTGAACCGTTCAATATGCGTCGGCAGCGGGATAGGACCCCGAACCCGCGCACCCGTACGCTTCGCCGTGTTGACGATCTCTTTCGTGCTGTTGTCAAGCACCCGATGATCGTACGCCTTCAGGCGAATGCGGATGTTCTGGTTGTCCATCTTTCTGTTTCAGTCCAACTTTACCTGATTCGGGGGAACCCGATCCGCAATGGAAACCCGGCCGGATCGCTCCGACCGGGATGCCACACTTCAGTTATTGTCCAATCACGCCGTGATGGAAGCAACAACACCTGCACCAACGGTGCGGCCACCTTCGCGAATAGCGAAGCGCAGGCCTTCATCCATGGCGATCGGAGCGATCAGCTCCACATCCATGGCGACGTTATCGCCAGGCATGACCATTTCCGTGCCTTCCGGCAGGTGAACGACGCCGGTGACGTCGGTCGTGCGGAAATAGAACTGCGGACGATAGTTGGTGAAGAACGGCGTGTGACGGCCACCCTCTTCCTTCGTCAGGATGTAGGCTTCAGCCTTGAACTTGGTGTGCGGGGTGATGGAACCCGGCTTCGCCAGCACCTGGCCACGCTCAACGTCTTCACGCTTCGTGCCACGCAGCAGCGCGCCGATGTTGTCACCTGCTTCACCGCGATCAAGCAGCTTGCGGAACATTTCAACGCCGGTCACGGTCGTCTTCTGCGTCGGACGCAGACCAACGATCTCGATTTCGTCGCCAACGTTCACGGCGCCACGCTCGACACGGCCCGTCACCACAGTGCCACGACCGGAGATGGAGAACACGTCTTCGATCGGCATCAGGAACGGACGGTCAATCGGACGTTCCGGCTGCGGGATGTATTCGTCAACCGCGTTCATCAGGTCCATGACGCGGTTTTCACCAACTTCCGGATCGCCATCTTCCAGCGTCACCAGGGCAGAACCCTTGATGATGGGGATATCGTCGCCGGGGAACTGGTAAGCGGACAGCAGCTCACGCACTTCCATTTCGACGAGTTCCAGCAGTTCCGGATCGTCAACCTGGTCAACCTTGTTCAGGAACACGACCAGCGCCGGCACGCCAACCTGGCGGGCAAGCAGGATGTGCTCACGGGTCTGCGGCATCGGGCCGTCAGCAGCGGACACAACCAGGATCGCGCCGTCCATCTGCGCGGCACCGGTGATCATGTTCTTCACATAGTCAGCATGGCCGGGGCAGTCGACGTGTGCGTAGTGACGCTTCGCGGTCTCGTACTCGACGTGCGCGGTCGAGATGGTGATGCCACGGGCGCGTTCTTCAGGTGCGGCGTCGATCATGTCGTACGCCTTGAATTCCGCACCACCGGCCTTCGCCAGCGTCTTGGTGATAGCAGCGGTCAGCGAGGTCTTGCCGTGATCGACGTGACCAATCGTGCCGATGTTGCAGTGCGGCTTATTCCGCTCAAATTTAGCCTTTGCCATCGTTTTCTCCGTTAACTCGGCCTCGTGCCGAGAGTCGGGTTGGAAAGTTCCGTTTCGGAAGCCGGGCAGGTCAATAGACCGGCCAGACCGCCTTTACCAGCGGTAATGACTGAATGCCTTGTTGGCTTCGGCCATGCGGTGCGTGTCTTCGCGCTTCTTGACCGCGGCGCCACGATTGTTGACGGCATCAAGAAGTTCGTTCGACAGACGATCCTGCATGGTGTTCTCGCCCCGCTTGCGCGACGCGTCGATCAGCCAGCGGATTGCCAGCGCCTGACGGCGCTCGGCCCGGACTTCGACCGGAACCTGGTAGGTGGCGCCACCAACACGGCGGGAACGCACCTCGACAGCCGGCTTGACGTTGTCCAGCGCGCTGTGGAACATGACCACAGGGTCCGCAGCAGCGCCACCACGGCGACGCAGCACCTCAAGGGCGCCATAGACGATCCCTTCGGCTGTGGACTTCTTGCCATCGTACATCAGGGCGTTCATGAAACGCGTAATGACGACATCACCAAATTTCGGATCGGGAAGAATCTCGCGCTTTACTGCGCGATGACGGCGACTCATGCCTCGTTATTCCTTTTACTTAGGACGCTTCGCGCCATAGAGCGAGCGACGCTGACGACGCTTGGCGATACCCTGGGTGTCCAGAACGCCGCGCAGGATGTGATAACGCACGCCAGGAAGATCCTTAACGCGACCACCACGGATCAGGACAACGCTATGTTCCTGGAGGTTATGCCCCTCACCCGGAATATAGCTCACAACCTCATACCCGTTGGTCAGGCGAACTTTTGCCACCTTACGCAGAGCCGAGTTCGGCTTCTTCGGTGTGGTTGTGTAAACACGAGTACAAACGCCACGCTTCTGCGGACAGCCCTGCAGAGCAGGAACCTTGTTGCGTTTGGCTGCGGGCTCGCGACCTTTCGCGATCAACTGGTTGATGGTCGGCATACGCCTTTCCCGATCCTTACAAAATTCGGCCGGCCAACCCCATATCTGGTTGCCGACTGTCGTTCACAACAAAACCCCAACGAATGACAACCATTCGTTCGGGCATCATATTTACATCCGGCCTGGGCAGCCCGATTCCCGGACTGCGGCACCGCATGTCTGCATGCTGCATTCGACGGCCAACGACGTCTTTCAGACAGGGCTAGCCGAGGGCGCGTTACCTACGGGCAAACTGACCAAAAGTCAAGCCTTGCGCAGGATTCGCTAGCAGTCCGACAGAGCGACTCTGTTCCATCGGACTCGGAGCACCGCTCCGTCAGGCCGCTGATACCGCCTGAATCGGATGGTGACAATAGTGCAGCATCGAATCATGCCAGATACCGAGCATTCGGTATCTGGCATTTCACTCGTATTGTTACTCGGCGGCCTTGGTGGTGGCCACCGTAGCGCGGGCCTGGGCCAGACGCTGCTTGTCCTCGCCCGCTGCAACGGCACGGAGCTTGTTCATCACGCTGCCCGTCCCTGCGGGGATCAGGCGACCGACGATGACGTTTTCCTTCAGGCCGTTCAGCGTATCCTTCTTCCCGGCCGTAGCAGCCTCTGTCAGGACACGTGTGGTCTCCTGGAAGGATGCGGCGGAGATGAAGGACTGCGTCTGCAGCGACGCCTTCGTGATGCCCTGCAGCACAGGCATGGCAACAGCCGGACGCTCGCCCATGTTCAGGCGCTTGGTGTTCTCTTCCTCGTACTCGATACGGTCCACCGTCTCACCGATCAGGTAGGTCGTATCGCCCGGTTCAAGGATTTCCACCTTCTGCAGCATCTGACGGACAATGACTTCAATATGCTTGTCATTGATCTTCACGCCCTGCAGTCGATAGACGTCCTGGATCTCGTTGACGAGATAGTCGGACAGCGCCTCGACACCCAGAACCTTCAGGATGTCATGCGGCACGCGCGGACCGTCGACCAGCGGATCGCCAACCTGGACAAAATCGCCTTCCTGAACGGAAACGTGCTTGCCCTTGGGGATCAGGTAATCCGTCTCCTCGCCCGTCTCGTCGTTCTTCACGATGACACGGCGCTTGGACTTGTAGTCCTTGCCGAATTCCACACGCCCCTCGGTTTCCGAGATGATGGCGTGGTCCTTCGGACGACGGGCCTCGAACAGTTCGGCCACGCGTGGCAGACCACCGGTAATGTCACGCGTCTTGGAGCCTTCACGCGGGATACGCGCCAGCACGTCACCAGCATTGACCTGCGCGCCGTTTTCAACCGACAGCAGCGAATCAGGCGACAGGAAGTAGCGGGCGTCGTTGCCGTTGGCCAGCTTCACCACATCGCCATTGGCGTCCTTCAGCTGCAGGCGCGGCCGCAGGTCGATCCCCTTGGAAGCCTGCTTGTAGTCCACGACCACTTTCGACGTCAGGCCCGTCACCTCATCCATCCGCTCCACCAGGGTGATGGAGTCGATCAGGTCCAGATATTCGACCTTACCGGGCTGTTCGGTGATGATCGGCAGGGTGTACGGATCCCACTCGGCCATCTTCTGGCCACGTGTGACCTCGGCCCCGTCTTCCACCAGCAGGCGCGCACCATAGGGCACACGGTAGCGGGCGCGTTCGGTGCCGCGGTCATCCGTCAGCAGGATTTCACAGTTACGCGACATGACGATGGGCACGTTCTGACTGTTATGCACAACGTTCTTGTTGCGGATCGTCACCTTGCCGTCACGCGATGCCTCGACCATCGACTGCTCGGCGCCACGCTGCGCCGCACCACCGATATGGAAGGTACGCATGGTCAGCTGGGTGCCCGGCTCACCAATGGACTGGGCGGCAATGACGCCCACAGCCTCACCAATGTTGACCGGCGTGCCACGCGCAAGGTCACGGCCATAGCAGTGCCCACACACACCCACACGGCTGTCACAGGTCAGCACAGAGCGGATCAGCAGGCTTTCGACACCCGCCTTCTCGATCTGCTCGGCCTGGGCTTCCTCGATCAGCGTATTGCGCGGGAACAGCACCTTGCCGGTCGCGGGATCCAGCACGTCGGCCGCAAGGGTACGACCCAGCATCCGCTCGGACAGGGACGCGACGACCTCGCCACCATCCATGACCGCACGGACCGTCAGGCCGCGTTCGGTGCCGCAGTCTTCCTCGACAATGATGCTGTCCTGCGCCACGTCGACCAGACGACGGGTCAGGTAACCCGAATTCGCGGTCTTCAGCGCGGTATCGGCCAGACCCTTACGCGCACCGTGGCTGGAGGTGAAGTAATCGAGAACCGACAGGCCTTCCTTGAAGTTGGCGATGATCGGCTGTTCGATGATTTCACCCGACGGCTTGGCCATCAGGCCACGCATGCCGGCCAGCTGCTTCATCTGTGCTGGCGACCCACGCGCACCGGAGTGGCTCATCATCCACACGGAATTGGTTGGCTTGCCGATTTCCTGCTTGGAAATCTCCTTCATCATCGCGGCCTGCACTTCGTCCGTACAGCGCGACCAGGCATCGACCACCTTGTTGTAGCGTTCGCCCGCGGTAATCAGGCCGTCCTGATACTGCTGTTCGAACTCCTTCACCTCGGCGGCGGTGCGATCGACCAGTTCCTTCTTCTCGGTCGGAACGATCATGTCGTCCTTGCCGAAGGAAATGCCCGACTTCGCCGCATGACGGAAACCAAGCCCCATCAGGCGGTCACAGAAGATTACGCATTCCTTCTGGCCGCAGTGCCGGTAAACCGCGTCGATGACGTCCGACACGATCTTCTTGGTCAGCTGCCGGTTGATCAGCGAGAACGGCAGCGCGGCGTTGCGCGGCAGGATCTGGGCGACAAGCATGCGGCCCGGCGTGGTCACGACGGTTTCGCGCGCGACCTTGCCCTCGGCATCGATATTTTCGATACGCGCGCGGATCTTGTCATGCAGCTTCACCGCACCCGTGCTGAGTGCATATTCCACTTCGCCCACGCTGGAGAAGGAAGGCGCGCCCGCAACCGTCACCTGCCCCTTGTCATCATAGCTGTTCTGGTCGGGGGTAGCCCGGAATTCCGGGGTCTCGAGGCTGAGATAGTACAGCCCCAGCACGATATCCTGCGACGGCACGATGATGGGCTTGCCGTTGGCGGGGCTGAGAATGTTGTTGGTTGACATCATCAGCACGCGCGCTTCCAGCTGCGCCTCAAGGCTCAGCGGCACGTGCACGGCCATCTGGTCACCGTCGAAATCCGCGTTGAACGCGGTGCAGACCAGCGGGTGCAGCTGGATCGCCTTGCCTTCGATCAGCACCGGCTCGAACGCCTGGATGCCCAGACGGTGCAGCGTCGGCGCGCGGTTGAGCATGACGGGATGTTCGCGGATCACTTCTTCAAGGATATCCCAGACCTCGGGACGTTCCTTTTCCACCATCCGCTTGGCAGCCTTGATGGTGGTGGCGTGACCGTACTTTTCCAGCTTGGAATAGATGAACGGCTTGAACAGTTCCAGCGCCATCTTCTTGGGCAGGCCACACTGATGCAGCTTCAGTTCCGGGCCAACCACGATGACCGAACGACCGGAGTAGTCAACGCGCTTGCCCAGCAGGTTCTGGCGGAAACGCCCCTGCTTGCCCTTCAGCATGTCGGACAGCGACTTCAGCGGACGCTTGTTCGCACCCGTGATGGCGCGGCCACGACGACCGTTGTCGAACAGCGCATCGACCGATTCCTGCAGCATGCGCTTTTCGTTACGGACGATGATGTCCGGCGCACGCAGTTCGATCAGCCGCTTCAGACGGTTGTTACGGTTGATGACGCGACGGTACAGGTCATTCAGGTCCGACGTCGCGAACCGGCCACCATCCAGCGGCACCAGCGGGCGCAGCTCGGGCGGGATGACCGGCACCAGTTCCAGGATCATCCATTCCGGGCGCGATTCACTGTCGGCAAAGGCCTCGACCAGCTTCAGGCGCTTGACCAGCTTCTTGCGCTTGGCTTCGGACGTGGTGTCCTTCAGTTCCTGACGCAGCTCTTCCTTTTCGACCTTGCAGTCGATGCGTTCCAGGATCTTCTTGATCGCTTCGGCACCGATGCCGACCTCGATCCCCTCGTCACCATGCTCGTCCATGACATCAAGGTACTGGTCTTCCGTCAGCAGGCTGTACTGCTTGAGCGGCGACGTGCCGGGTTCCAGAACCACGTAGCTTTCGAAATACAGGATCTTTTCCAGATCCTTCAGCGTCATGTCGACCATCAGGCCGATACGGCTGGGAAGCGACTTGAGGAACCAGATATGGGCGACGGGGCTTGCCAGTTCGATATGGCCCATGCGCTCACGCCGGACCTTGGCCAGCGTGACTTCAACGCCGCACTTTTCGCAGATGATGCCGCGGAATTTCATCCGCTTGTACTTGCCGCACAGGCATTCGTAATCCTTGATCGGACCGAATATCCGCGCGCAGAACAGGCCATCACGTTCCGGCTTGAATGTCCGGTAGTTGATGGTCTCGGGCTTCTTGATCTCGCCGTACGACCAGGAACGGATCTGCTCGGCCGAAGCCAGCTGGATCTTGATCTGATCGAAGGTCATGGCCTGGCCGCCCTGACCAAGGATCTTCATGAGTTCATTCATGCGCCGCAAACCCCCTGAGGGAATGAAGCGGAAGCAGCCGCGTTACCTGCTTCCACTCCTGAAAGAAAAATGTATGGACCGACGTGCAACACAAGGCCCGGTCAGGAACCGCTCTGTTCCAGGTCAACATTCAGGCCAAGGGACTTCAGTTCCTTGATCAGGACGTTGAAGCTTTCCGGAATACCGGCTTCGAAGTCATCCTGCTCGCGCACGATGGCCTCATACACCTTGGTACGACCGGACACGTCATCCGATTTGACCGTCAGCATTTCCTGCAGTGTGTAAGCCGCGCCGTAAGCTTCCAGCGCCCACACTTCCATTTCACCAAAGCGCTGTCCACCGAACTGCGCCTTACCGCCCAGCGGCTGCTGGGTCACCAGCGAGTACGGACCGATGGAACGGGCATGGATCTTGTCATCAACAAGATGATGCAGCTTGAGCATGTAGATGTAACCGACCGTGGTCTTGCGCTCGAACGGTTCACCCGTGCGCCCGTCGATCAGCTGCGACTGCCCGGATTTGTCCACGCCCGCCTTCTGCAGCATGGTTTCGATATCCGGAATGGACGCGCCATCGAACACCGGCGTTGCAATCGGCACGCCCTTGCGCAGGTTGCCACACAGTTCCAGCAGCTGCGCATCGGTCATATCGCCGATCTGCTCGTCATAAACCTTGTCGCCATAGACCGACTTCAGTTCATCCAGCAGTTCCTGGCGCTTTTCGCCATGGCGCTGGTAATTATCGGCCAGCTGGGCCACCTGGCGGCCGATATTGGCGCAGGCCCAGCCCAGATGCGTTTCAAGGATCTGCCCCACGTTCATGCGCGACGGCACGCCCAGCGGGTTCAGCACGATGTCAACCGAGGTGCCATCCTCAAGGAACGGCATGTCCTCAACCGGCACAACGCGGGAGACGACACCCTTGTTACCATGGCGACCGGCCATCTTGTCACCCGGCTGCAGCTTGCGCTTCACCGCGACAAAGACCTTGACCATCTTCATCACGCCCGGCGGCAGTTCGTCACCGCGCTGCAGCTTCTCGACCTTGTTGTCGAAACGGGCCTGGATCTTGGAAACGGCAGCATCGAATTCACGACGCAGCGTTTCCAGTTCCGCCATGACCTCATCGGACATTACGGTGATGTTGCGCCATGCGCCGCGCGGATGCTCGGACAGGACCTCATCCGTGATCTCGGTGCCCGAACGGATGCCCTTGAAGCCCGTGCCAGCCGTCTGGCCGATCAGGTGTTCGCGCAGACGGTTGTAGAAGGAACGTTCCTGAATGGCGCGTTCATCGTCACGGTCCTTGGCAAGGCGTTCGATCTCGGCGCGTTCGATCGCCATCGCGCGCTCGTCCTTGTCCACGCCACGGCGGGAGAACACGCGCACGTCAACGATGGTGCCCGTCGTGCCCGGCGGCAGCTTGAGCGAGGTGTCACGGACATCGGACGCCTTTTCACCAAAAATGGCGCGCAGCAGCTTTTCTTCCGGCGTCATCGGGCTTTCGCCCTTTGGCGTGACCTTGCCGATCAGGATGTCGCCGGGATTCACCTCGGCGCCCACATACACGATCCCGGCTTCGTCGAGGTTGCGCAGCGCTTCCTCACCGACATTGGGAATATCGCGGGTGATTTCTTCCTGACCCAGCTTGGTGTCACGGGCCATGACCTCGAATTCCTCGATATGGATCGAGGTAAACACGTCATCACGCGCGATCCGTTCGGAAATCAGGATCGAATCTTCGAAGTTGTAGCCATTCCAGGGCATGAACGCGACCAGCACGTTACGGCCCAGCGCCAGTTCACCCAGTTCGGTGGACGGGCCATCGGCGATGATCTCACCCGCACGGACCTGGTCACCCACGCGCACCAGCGGACGCTGGTTGATGCAGGTGGACTGGTTGGAACGCATGTATTTGCGCAGGCGGTAGATATCCACGCCCTGCGTCGCACCGGCATCATCCGTGGCACGGACAACGATACGCGCACCGTCAATCTGGTCCACCACGCCATGGCGACGGGCCACGATCGCGGCACCGGAGTCATGAGCCACGGCGGCTTCCATGCCCGTGCCGACCAGCGGCGCGTCCGAACGCACCAGCGGCACGGCCTGACGCTGCATGTTCGAGCCCATCAGTGCGCGGTTGGCGTCATCGTTCTCAAGGAACGGGATGAGGGCCGCGGCGACGGAGACAAGCTGCTTGGGGGAGACGTCACACGCCGTCACATCAGTCGGCGGAACCTGACGGAAGTCACCACCACGGCGCACCGAAACCAGGTCGTCCGTCAGGTGGCCCTGCGCGTCCTGCTTCGCATCCGCCTGGGCAACGACCAGCTTTTCCTCTTCCATGGCGGAAAGGTATTTCCAGCCATCCTGAAGGACGCCGTCCTCAACCATGCGGTACGGGGTTTCGATAAAGCCGTACTTGTTTACCTTGGCATAGGTAGCCAGGGAGTTGATCAGACCGATGTTCGGGCCTTCCGGCGTCTCGATCGGGCAGATACGGCCATAATGCGTCGGGTGCACGTCACGGACTTCGAAGCCCGCGCGCTCACGTGTCAGACCACCCGGGCCAAGCGCCGAAAGACGACGCTTGTGCGTGACTTCCGACAGCGGGTTGGTCTGATCCATGAACTGGCTGAGCTGCGACGAACCGAAGAACTCACGCACCGCAGCCGCTGCCGGCTTGGCGTTGATCAGGTCATGCGGCATGACCGTGTCGATATCGACGGAACCCATGCGTTCGCGGATGGCGCGCTCCATACGCAGCAGGCCAACGCGGTACTGGTTTTCCATCAGCTCGCCAACCGACCGCACGCGACGGTTGCCAAGGTTGTCAATATCGTCAATCGCGCCGCGACCGTCCTTCAGTTCGCACATGATCTTGACGGTGCGCAGGATGTCTTCCTTGCGCAGGACGCGCACCGTGTCGGGCACGTCCACGCCAAGGCGCATGTTCATCTTCACGCGGCCAACGGCAGACAGGTCATAACGGTCCGGATCGAAGAACAGGCCGGAGAACATGGCTTCCGCCGTTTCGGGCGTCGGCGGCTCACCGGGGCGCATGACACGATAGATGTCGGTCAGCGCCTCATCACGCGAGGCATTCTTGTCCACGGCCAGCGTATTGCGGATCCACGGGCCATTGGCCGCGTCAACTGCAAGGGTGGACAGCGTGGTCAGGCCCGCTTCCTCGAGTTCTTCCAGCTTCTGCTCGGTCAGTTCGTCACCGGCTTCAGCAAAGATCTCGCCCGTGTGTTCATTGACGATGTCGGATGCAACGAAACGCCCGATCAGCCCGGCCGGACCAACCAGCACTTCCTTGGTATTTTCCTCGATCTTGCGGACCATGCGCGCGGTCAGCTTCGCATCGACCGGGGCGACTTCCTCACCCGTCTGGGCATCGATCAGCGGCTCAAGCAGCTTCATGCCACGGAAGGAATCAGCATCAAAGCGGCGGGCCCAGCCCTTTTCCGTCTTGGTAAACTCGACCTTGCCGTAGAAGTAGCTCAGGATCTCGTCAGGATCCATGCCACGGATTTCCATGGACTCCACGTCGCCACCCTCAGCGGCCTTGGCGGCGCGGGCGACTTCGGATGCCTCCCCTTCCAAGGCGTACAGCAGCGTGGTGACCGGCAGCTTGCGCTTGCGGTCGATGCGGACGTAGATCAGGTCCTTGCTGTCAAATTCGAAGTCGAGCCACGACCCGCGATAGGGAATGACACGCGCGGCGAACAGGAACTTGCCCGAAGAATGGGTCTTGCCCTTGTCATGGTCAAAGAACACGCCGGGGCTGCGGTGCATCTGGCTGACGATGACACGCTCGGTCCCGTTGATGATGAAGGTGCCGTTATCGGTCATGAGCGGCATGTCGCCCATGTAAACCGGCTGTTCCTTGATATCGCGGATCGAGCGCGATCCGGTATCTTCATCCACGTCCCACACGATCAGGCGCAGGATCACCTTCAGCGGCGCGGCGAAGGTCAGGCCGCGCTGGATGCATTCCTCGACGTCGTATTTCGGTTCTTCCAGCTCATAGCTGACGAATTCCAGACGCCCGCGCCCCGCGAAATCATTGATCGGAAAGACGGAACGGAACACTTCCTGCAGGCCCGTCGGCGTCCGGCTGTCGGGCGCCACATTCATCTGAAGGAACGTCTCGTAGCTTGCCCGCTGCACGTCGATCAGATTGGGCATCGGAGCGACCTCGGGTATATGCCCGAAGCTCTTGCGGATGCGTTTGCGTCCCGTGAACGATTTTGTAATCGCGTTCATCGCCTATCCAGCCCCCATCCACACAGGTCCGCACGACCGTGACACGAATGTCACGCGGACTGCGCGGCCCGTAAAAATCCTTGGCGGATCGACCGGACCTGCGGCCCGACCAACCCTTTACTACCGCCAAAGGCACCCGAAGCCTCGCGGCCAGGGTGCCTGTAACGCCCAAGGGGGCGGAAACCAGACGGTTTCCACCCTCACCTGAACAATCAGCCTGAGTGCGTCATAAACGACGCATCCCGATTGGCCAACTTATTTGATTTCGACAGCAGCGCCGTTGTCTTCAAGGGTCTTCTTGATCTTCTCGGCTTCATCCTTGCTGGCGCCTTCCTTGATGGTCTTGGGCGCGCCCTCGACCAGATCCTTGGCTTCCTTCAGGCCCAGACCCGTGATCGCGCGGATTTCCTTGATCACGTTGATCTTCTTGTCGCCGGCCTTGGTCAGGACAACGTCAAATTCGGTCTTCTCTTCAGCCGGCGCGCCACCAGCAGCGGCACCCGGAGCAGCAGCCACGGCAACCGGAGCAGCAGCGGAAACGCCCCACTTTTCTTCCAGCAGCTTGGACAGCTCGGCAGCTTCCAGAACGGTCAGAGCGGACAGGTCTTCAACAATCTTGTTCAGATCGGCCATAATTTTGGTCTTCCTAATTTATACACTGGTTGGCACAGCACAATCCCGTTTTTTCAGGAAAATGCCATTTTTTTGATAACCCGGCGGGCCGGGTCATAGGTCTCAGGCTGCTTCGCCCGTCTTGGCATAGGCACCAAAAACCCGTGCAAGCTGTCCTGCCGGCGCCTGCAGCACGCCTGCGATACGCGTGGCTGGCGTGGAGATAAGCCCCACCAGCTGCGCGCGCAGAACGTCCAGGGACGGCAGCTCGGCCAGAGCCTTGATGCTTTCGACGCCGAGCGTCTGGGCACCAAGTGATCCACCAAGCAGAACAAGCTTTTCATTGGTTTTGGCGAACTCGACCAGCACCTTCGCCACGGCCACGGGTTCATCCGCCCACGATAACGCGGTCGGCCCCTTCAGCAGCGGCTTGATGCCTTCGAACTGGGTCCCTGCCAGGGCGAGAGAGGCCAGCCGGTTCTTCGCGACCTTGTGTGTAGCTCCTGCCGCACGCACGCGACGCCGAAGTTCCGTCACATCAGCCACGCTCAGCCCGTCATTACGGGTGACGATGACCATGGACGTCTCAGCGAACACGGCTGCGAGGGAGGCAACAAACTCCCGCTTCTCCGTACGGTCCAAATCCCGTCTCCATCATCACCTGCCAGCAAAAAGCCAACAGGTAGGGTTTACCCTTGGGATATTCCGGCGTGCCGGTCATATCCCGGTTCGCCTGTCCTTTCAAACGGAACAACCAGTGTGGGCTTTCGCCCCGATCCGGCAATCCCCGTCTCCCGGTTGCAGCCCCTGCGGGCAATCAAGGCTTGCGCCACATCCGGTCATGGACAGGTTCGGAAAATGACGGCCAGGCCGCCATCTCCTGTTCCCCCACCCCTGTTACGGGGCGGGGTCATTCTTCAGCTGACGTCAGCCCGCGGTGAACGCGGACGCATCAACCGTAACACCCGGCCCCATGGTGGAGGACAGGGCGATCTTCTTCACATACGTGCCCTTCGCACCCGTGGGACGGGCCTTCTGGACGGCGTCCACGAACGCACGGATGTTTTCGGCCAGCTTGGCTTCGTCAAACGACGCCTTGCCAACGCCAGCATGCACGATACCGGCCTTTTCCGCGCGGTATTCGACCTGACCGGACTTGGCTGCGGAAACCGCGCCCTTCACGTCCATGGTCACGGTGCCCAGCTTCGGGTTGGGCATCAGGCCACGCGGGCCGAGGATCTTGCCCAGACGACCGACCAGCGCCATCATGTCCGGCGTCGCGATGCAGCGATCGAACTCGATTTCGCCAGCCTTCACCTTTTCGGCCAGGTCTTCGGCGCCAACCACGTCGGCACCGGCCGCCGTCGCTTCCTCGGCCTTCGGGCCACGGGCGAACACGCCAACGCGCAGGGTCTTGCCCGTGCCGTTGGGCAGGGACAGCAGGCCACGGACCATCTGGTCGGCATGACGCGGGTCGATGCCCAGGTTCATGGAGATTTCGACGGTCTCGTCAAACTTCGCCTTGGCGTTGTTCTTGACCAGGTTGATGGCCTCATCCAGGCCATACTGCTTCGTGCTGTCGACAGCGGCGCGGGCTGCGGTCAGACGCTTGTTCTTTGCCATTGTAATCAGCCCTCCACCACGTCGAGACCCATGGAGCGGGCGGAACCCGCCAGCATGCGCACGGCGCCGTCGATATCGTTGGCGTTCATGTCTTTCTGCTTCGTCTCGGCAATCTCGCGCAGCTGCGCGATCGTGACCTTACCGACGGACGCCGCCTTGCCTACCGTGGAGCTGCCCTTGGAAATCTTGGCGGCCTTCATCAGGAAGTAGGTGTTCGGCGGGGTCTTGGTAATGAAGCTGAACGTACGGTCGGCATACGCGGTGATGACGACGGGAATCGGCATACCGGGTTCGAGACCCTGCGTCTTCGCGTTGAACTCCTTGCAGAACTGCATGATGTTCAGGCCGCGCTGACCCAGTGCCGGACCAACCGGCGGGGACGGATTCGCCTTGCCGGCGGGGATTTGCAGCTTGATGTAGCCAACGATTTTTTTGGCCATATCCGGGGCTCCTGACTGTTTCACCCGGACCGCGGTTCTGGTGGCCCGCCCCCGCCCGGCATGGGCAGGGAGCGCGACCTCCCGCGTTCCGATAAGAGGCGCGCACCTACCGCTATTTGGCGGGGGCTGTCAAGTCCCCGTCATGAAATCCCTTGCCCGACAGGTCGAGGGAATCGGGACCGTTATCGACATTCACGCCACTGAAGGACCGCGGCATGCGCATATGTGTGTACTGCATGGGGCCGAAAGGCTTGATCTGCTTGTTATTCGGCAGTTCCGCCGTGGTCCATCCGCCGCCCAGCGCACGGATCAGTTCCACCTGCGCCTGCATGTAGCGGGTTTCCACCTGCACTTCGGAAATGCGCGCCTGCAGGGCCGCGACCTGCGCCACCACCACATCCAGGTAATTGGTCAGGCCGCCGGTATAAAGCTGCATGGTCATGTTCTGCGTGCGCATGGAAGCCTGCACGGCCTCGGCCTGCTGCCCGGCCTCTATATTGAGGTCATGCGTCAGGCTCAGCCCGTCTTCCACATCCTTGAATGCATCCAGCACGATGGCGCGGTACTGGTCTTCCGCCTGACGGTACTGCGACCAGTTGCGCTGCACTTCCGCGCGCCGCAACCCGCCCTGGAACAGGGGCATGACCGCCTGCGCGGCATAGGAGTACATGCCGTTGGCGAATTTATCGAGTGTGAAGCCGTTATCCATGAAACCGGCTGTCGCGCTGAAGGTTACACGCGGGAAGAATGCCGCGCGCGAGACGCCGATGGCCCGGTTGGCCGCCGCCATGTGCCGCTCGGCACTGGCGATGTCGGGCCTGCGTTCCAGCAGGGTGGCGGGAATGCCGACCGGGGTCGCCACCTTGGGGAAGGTAATCTGGTTACGGGGCTGGATATGGAAACTGGTCGGGGTCACGTTCACCAGAATCGCGATCGCGTGCTCCATCACGGCGCGCCGGGCCTGCAGGTCCGTATCCGCCGCCTGGGTGGAGGAAAGCTGCGTCTGGGCGCGCGACACGTCGATACCGGCCGCAATCGCGCCGGCCTGCCGCATCCTGGTGATCTTGACCGCGGTTTCGTAATACCGGATCGAGTCGAGATAGACGGCGTGCTGCGCATCCATGCCGCGCAACTGCATGTAGTCATTGGCCAGTTCGGACTGGATGCTCAGCCGCGCCACCGCAAAATCGGCTGCCGCTGCCTGTGCCAGACGCTGCTGCACGCGCCTGCGGTTACGGATGGCGGACCAGAAATCCGGCTCCCATCGCGCGGCGGCGCTATACTGTTCGGATGACATGTAGATCGGGCCGGTCGATCCCATGCCACGCCACAGCCTGTGGTTCGACGCCTGGTTCTGGGACGCACCTGCCCCACCCGAGATCTGTGGGTACAGGTTCGACTGTGCTTCCGCCACGATGTCGCGTGCCTGGGTGAAGGTTTCCGCATCCGCCTGCAGGTTCGGGTTCAGGTGACTGGCGCGTTCTTCCAGTTCATCAAGGGTGGAGTCGTGAAAGACCTTCCACCAGTCCCCCCGTGCCGCGCCATCCTGCGGGGCGCCGAACTGCACTACGGCATCCCCCTTCCAGTTGTCGGGCAGCATGTAATGCTGGCCATGGTATTTCGGGGCCAGATCCACGCAGCCACACAGCGTGCTGGCGATTGCAGCACACCCGGCCAGCGAAAGCATGCGCCGGGACAGCATGGGACATGACGGGTCGCGTGGTGCGCCGTTCATTGGCGCACCCCCCTGTCACCCGCATTACTGTCGCCCGTGGGCATGGCCCGCACGTCATCGCCCTTGTCCACCGCGGGCGAGGCGGTTGCACCCGCGTCGTTATATCCCGGCGTCGCACCGACCAGATAGACCTTCTGGCCTTCCAGCAGCCCCGCCGACGGGTTGTTCACAATCCGGTCCTTTGGACCGATACCAGCCAGAACCTGCACTTTTGTCCCCAGATTGGTGCCAACCGTTACATTGCGCAGGCGGATGCGGTCATCGGCATCCACGACCGCCACCTGCATGCCCTGCGCGCGGAACACAAGGGCACCTTCGGGAACTATCAGGATATCGGGATCACCGGGTGCGACAAAGTGTACATTGGCATAGGAATCCGGCCACAGTTCACGCTTGTCATTATCGACCACCAGTTCGGTCGTCACCGTACGCGTGCCCGCATTGAACGCCTTGGCGGTCGCCAGGAACTTGGCCTTGAACACCCGCCCCGGATACTGCGGCACGGATACGTCACCTTCCAGCTTGGGGCTGATGATATCGGCATAATCCTGCGGCACGGACACGAACACGCGCATGCGGTGCACGTCGGCCACGCTGAATAGTTCGGTTGCGGTGCCACGGGACGAGACATCGCCACCGCCCGCGTTCACGTAATCGCCCACATCCGCCAGACGCGATGTCACCACGCCATCAAACGGGGCCACGATCTGCTTGAACGCGATCAGGGCGGCATAGCGGGAGACTTCATGCCGCGCGGCCTCGACCTCCGCCTCCCGGGCTTCGGCATTGGCTGCCTGCACGTCCACTTCCTGCTGTGACACCGCCTGCGTCCCCTGCAGCGCACGCCAGCGCCTGGCGGTGATCTGGGCCAGCCTGTACCGCGCCATGGCCACGTCAAAATTGGCCTTGGATGCCGCGTACTGCGCATCCAGTCCCGGCGTGTCGATGGTGGCCAGGATCTCGCCCGCCTTCACCTTCGCGCCGATGTCCTTGTACCACATCTGCACATAGCCCGAGACCTGCGCGAATATGGGCGCCTGGTACCACGCCGAGATATTGCCCGGCAGGTCCAGCGTGCGGGTCTTGGGCCCCTTCTGCGGCAGGATGACCTGCACGCGGGGAATGGCCGCGTCCTGCGCCACGTCCTTCAGATGCGATACATGGATCCGGCGTTCAAGAATGCCACCCGCAACAATGGCGGCCACCACAACCCCACCCAGGGTGACATACAGCCGCGCGCGTCCGGACATGCGTGGCTTGGGGGTTTCGCCTGTGGCGGTCATGCGTGTTCTCCTTCGCCAGCGGCGGACTTCTTGGACTTTCTGGAATGGATCAGGGCGAATACGCAGGGAACGAACAGCAGGGTTGCGCATGTCGCCACCAGCAGGCCACCCATCACGGCGCGTCCCAGCGGGGCATTCTGCGAATTGCTCAGCGACATGGGCAGCATGCCGATGATCATGGCCGACGCCGTCATCAGCACGGGACGGATACGTTCATACCCCGCCTCGATCGCGGCGCGCAGTGCATCGCCATGCACATCCATCCGTTCCCGCGCGAAGGATACGACAAGGATGGAGTTGGCCGTGGCCGTGCCCATGCACATGATCGCCCCCGTCAGCGCCGGGACCGACAGCGCCGTATGTGTCAGGAACAGGCTCCACGCGATCCCCGCCAGCGCCCCGGGAAGGGCCGTGATGATGATGAACGGGTCCAGCCATGACTGGAAGTTGACCACGATGATCAGGTACACCAGCAGGATCGACATCGCCAGACCGCCGATAAGCTGGGTATAGGCCCCGTTCATGGTCTCCGCCTGACCACGGATGGTCAGGCTGGACCCCGCGGGCAGGTCCTTGCGCACGTCATCCACCACGCGGGCGACCTGCCGCGACACCGCGCCAAGGTCCAGCCCCTCGGTCGAGGCATAGATGTTGAACACCGGCATGATGTTGTAGTGCGAGACCTCGCCCGGGGTGCCGGTCTGCACGATATCGCTCAGGCCGCCCAGGATCTGCGGCGCCTTGTCAGACGGGTTGCCATCCCCCTTGTCGATGGGAATGGTCTCAAGGTCGTTCATGGTCTGCAGGAACTGCAGCGGCGTCTGGATATCCACCAGATGCGAAACCCCGGTCTTGGGATCAAGCCAGTAGGTCGGCGCCACCTGCCCGCTGCCCGAAAGGACGGCCAGCGCGTTGTTGGCCACATCCGCTTCGGTCAGGCCGGTGCCCAGCGCGTAGGTCCGTCGCGCATTGACGCGCAGCGTGGGCGTATTCAGCGGTTCCTGCACCGCCACGTCGGCAATGCCTGTGACATGGCGCAGCTTTTCCGCCAGCTTTTCGGCAAAGTCGAAATTGGCGTACAGATTACGTCCCGTGACCTGCACATCCAGCGGCGCGGGCAGCCCGAAGTTCAGGATCTTTGCCGTAAGGTCGGCCGGCATGAAGGTGATCTCGGTGCCGGGGAATTTCTCCGCCAGTCCCTTGCGCAGGATCGTGCGGTATTTCGCGACGGGCGCTTCCTCATCCTTCAGCGTCACGGTCAGGTCGCAGTCCTGTGCGCCAACGGTAGGCGTGGGGATGAAGGCCTGGTTGAGCGGGCTGAACGGCAGGCCGCAATTGTTGACGATATTTTCGACCTGTCCGGGCAGCAGGCGTTCGATCTCGTAATTCACCAGCATGGAAATCTTGCCGGCTTCCGCGATCTTGGTGCCCATGGGCGCGCGCATGTGCAAAGCCAGCGCATTGGAATTGATTTCGGGAAAGAAGTCCTGCCCCGCGAACACCAGCAGCACGAGCGAGGAAAACGCCCCGATACCGAATATCGGCACGAACCGCCCGCGTATGCTGATCAGGTGTTCAAGGATGGCGCGATAACGGTTGCGGAAGGCAATGAATTTCCGCTCGAACCCCTGCTGGAAGCGGCCGAAGATATTGCGCGGTTCCTGGTGCCCCCGCGCCGCCTTGGCCGCTGCATGGGCCGCGACCTGGGCTGCCAGCATATATTTGGCCATGGTCGGCACCAGCGTGCGCGACAGGATGAAGGACGCGATCATGGCGAAGATGATGGCTTCGGCCATGGGCATGAACAGCCAGCCTGCGACACCCGTCAGCTGGAACAGCGGCATCCACACGATACAGATACATAATGTGGACACGAAAGTGGGGATAACGATCTGGTTGGCGGCGTCGATGATGGCCGTTTCCAGATCCTTTTCCATTTCAAGATGGGCGTCGATGTTCTCGATCATGACGGTGGCATCATCAACCAGGATACCGACCGCCAGCGCCAGGCCACCCAGCGTCATGACATTGATGGTCTGCCCCGCCATGCCCAGCCCGATGACCGAACACAGCATGGCCAGCGGGATGGAGGTGGCGATGATGACCGTCGATCGCCACGACCCCAGGAACAGGAGCACCACAAGGCTGGTCAGCAGGGCGGCGGTGCCCATTTCCTGCACCACGTCGCGCACCGCCTCCTTCACGAAGGTCGAGGCATCGCCCAGCACGGTGATATCGACCCCGGGTGGCAGCGTGCGGACAATGGAGGGCAGCAGCGCCTTGATCCCGCTGACCACCGACAGGGTAGAGGCGTCACCACTTTTCATGATGACGATCAGGACGGCCTGATGCCCCTTGACCAGCACCATGTTGGTCTGTGGCGGCCCACCGGCATGCACCCACGCCACGTCACGCAGGTAGACGACGGAATTGCCTTCCTGCTTGATGGGCATGTTGTTGAAACTGTCTATTTCCTCGGGCGAGGCATTGGTCTGGACCATCCAGTCGAACGCGCCGATCTGCTGGTCACCGGCAGGCAGCACGATGTTCTGCTTGCCCAGCGCGTTGCCGATATCCGTTGCTGACAGGCCATGGGCCAGCAGCTTGCTCTGGTCCAGGTCAACCATGATGTTGCCCGGCTGGCCGCCATACGGGTTGGGAATGGCCGCCCCCGCAACCGATACCAGCGCAGGGCGGATCAGGTTGGAGGACATGTCATAGATCTGCGACGCCGTCATGGAATCGGACGACACCTGCAACGTCAGCACCGGCACGGATGATGCGTTGTAGGTCAGCACCAGTGGCGGCGTCATGCCCGCGGGCATCTGCTTGATGACGGTCTGGGAAACGGAGGTGATCTGCGTCTGCGCCACGGCGGTATCGGTGCCGGGCTGAAAGAATACCTTTACGATGCCGCGCCCGTAATAGGACTGGCTTTCGATATGTTCGATATTGTTGACCGTCGCGGTCAGGGCGCGTTCGTAATAATAGACGACGCGGCCGGACATGTCCTCGGGCATGAGGCCGGTATAGGTCCAGCAGATCGCAACGACGGGAATATTGATGCTGGGGAAGACGTCGGTTGGCGTGCGCAGCAGCCCACGGACACCGAATACGACAATCAGGATGGAAAGGACGACGAAAGTATAGGGCCGCTTGAGCGCGGTAACAACGATACCGTTCATGCGCGGCCTGTTTCCCTCCGTCCGGTCGGCTGACCTTCCACGGACCCGGGCCGGGACAGGTGGTGTCTGTACATATCTCGTCTCCCCGTCTGTCCTTCCGGTGTTAACGGGGGCACGACAGGTCGCAAATGAAATTTCAATTTAGTTTCCAGCCTGAATCAAGGTCGATGGTGGGAAAATGATACCCATTGTAACCCCCGGCAGACTGTCATGCACCCGCGACGGCATGATATCGAGCCGCGCGTGATGCAGCGCGAGGATGGCCGACACAAGGCTAAGCCCAAGCCCGCTGCCGGGGATGTGGCGACTTTTATCCGAACGGTAAAAACGTCCCATGACCGCCTTGCGTTCCCCCGCCGGGATACCGATTCCGGTATCGACAACCTGCAGCAGCGCGCAGTCGCCACTCATGCGGGTGCGGATTTCAACCCGGCCGCCTTCGGGCGTGAACTTGATGGCGTTGTCCACCAGGTTGGCCAGCACCTCGATCAGCAAGTCCCTGTCCCCCTGCACCTGTATCGGCGTGTCCGCGCCCGCATGCGACAGGATGATACCCTTGGTTTCGGCTATGGGTTCATACAGATCCACGATATCGGCCACCAGCGCGCCAAGGTCCACAGTGCCGAACCCCGCGCGCCTGCGGCCATTCTCGATCTCGCCAATGCGCAGCAGGGCGGTGATGATGGAAAAGGACTGGTCCAGGTCATCTATGGTGCGGGAAATGACATTGCGCAGCGCTTCGGCCGAATGATCGGCATTCAGCGCGCGGTCAAGGCGGGCGCGCACGCGCGCCAGGGGCGTACGCAGGTCGTGGGCGATGTCGTTGCCCACGTCGCGTATTTCATCCAGCAGCTGTTCCAGCCGGTCCAGCATGCGATTGACGCTGCCCGCAAGGCGCTGGAGGTCGTCATTCTGTTTTCCCGCCGGCAGGCGTTCATGCAGGTCGCCTTCCATGATGCGGTCGATCGCCTCATGCATGTCCTTGACCCGCGACAGGGCGCGATGGCTGAGGATGATGCCGGTTATCAGCGCGAACAGGACGGTCGGCACGATCGAGACCAGCATGGAATGCCGCATCATCAGCCGCAGTTCGGTGCGCATGTGCCGGCTGCGCCCCAGCACCAGATAACGCCCCCCCCGCACCCGCACCGCCACCATGCGCAGCACGGTGGCGGACCCGCCGCCCATTGCCTCGGGTTCGATGACATGGACATGCCCGTCCGCCACCAGCCCGGTGGGCCAGTTGTGCAGGTCGCCCACGATATAATGCTGCTGCGCGTCAAACAGCGTGGTGACGTTCATGATAATGCGCAGGTCATCGGTCGCGCGGTCGCGCACCTGCTGCTCAAGCTCGGAAGGGGGTTCACGCTGCAGGATGCTGGCTTCGCGCAGCAGCAGCGTGTCTGACCGCCGGGCCTCGAACACGCTGGCCTGGCTGTAGCCGAAAAAGAACTGCAACGCGGCTGAACAGATCATTGCCGCCACCACCGCCAGCGTCAGGCGGAAGGTGGCGGTACGGAACAGTTCGTTACGAAGCACGCAGCATGAACCCCGCGCCCCGGATGCTCTGGATCAGGGGGGGCTTGCCGCTTTCATCGATCTTGCGGCGCAGCTTGCCGATATGCACGTCCACAAGGTTGGTCTGGGGAATGAAGCGGTAATTCCACACATCCTCCAGCAGCATGTTGCGTGTCAGCACCTGCCCCGGACGACGCATGAGGTATTCCAGCAGGCGGAATTCACGTGGCAGCAGGTCGATCGGCTCGCCATTACGCGTGACCGTGCGTTCGATCAGGTCCATTTCCAGCGGGCCGACACGCAGCATGGTATGGCGTGAAGTATCGGGCCTGCGCAGCAACGCCTCCAACCGCGCGGCCAGTTCCTCCATCGCGAACGGCTTGGTCAGGTAATCATCGCCCCCCGCCTTCAGCCCGCTGACCCGGTCATCCACCGCCGACAGGGCGGACAGCACCAGCACGGGTACATGCACCCTGCGCTCACGCAGGGTCTCGATCAGCGTAAGGCCATCGAGTTCGGGCAGCATGCGGTCCACGATCATGACATCGAAATGCGCGTTCAGCCCCATGGCCAGACCGGCAGCACCTGATTCCTCGTGCTGGACATGGAAATGGCGGCTTTCGAGTTCCTCCACCACTTCCTGCGCGATCTTGCTGTCATCCTCCACCAGCAGGACACGCGGCGCAGCCTCGCCCGTGGGGGCAACGGGCCCGGTTTCAGGACGGGGGGTTTCAGACGGAACACTCATCATCCCTTCCTTATGCAGCGCGTGCCGGAACAGGGCCAATTAAAATCGTTTTCAGCTACGCCCCGTATCCCCCCGCCCCTTCACGCGACCATGACGGCGCCATGTCGGCCTGTGCCCCGGCACCGTCGCCCGCGGCGGGGGCCGGGGTCGCGCCGCCATCATCCCCGGCGGGGGGAGCACCGGTATCCACATCCAGTTCGCGCAGCCTGCGGGTCACGAGGCCGGTGCGCCTGCGGGCCTCGTCGATCGAGGATGACATGGCCGACGCATTGCGGGCCAGTTTTTCCAGCACCCCGTCCATGCGCAGCATTTCCTGACGCGTGGCGCCCAGCAGGCGCGCGATGTCATCTGTGCGCCGTTCCAGCGCCAGCGTCACGTAACCAAGATGGATGGTGCGCAGCATGGCGGGCATGAGACCCGGCCCCATCACTATGACGCGATAGGTCCGGCCGATTTCATCCAGCAGGCCGGGAATCCGCGCGACCTCCGCATACAGCCCGTCAGTCGGCAGGTACAGGACGGCGAATTCAACCGTCACGGGTGGCACGATGTATTTGGTCGCGATCTTGCGCGCCTCGATCCGCAGGGTGGTTTCCAGCGCGCGGCGGGCGGCGCGTTCGGCGTCGGGGTTGCAGTCCTCCACCGCCTGCAGAAGGCGTTCATAGGCTTCGGTCGGAAATTTGGAATCAATCGCCAGCACCGGCGGGACCGTGGCCCGCACCGGCATGCGCACGGCGAATTCCACGACCTCCCGGCTGTCATCGCGCAGGCGGCGGTTGGTTTCGTACGCCCCTTCGGGCAGCACGTCGTCCAGAATGCTGCGCAGCTGGGATTCGCCCCATCCGCCACGGGTCTTGACGTTGGAAAACAGGCGCTTGAGGTCACCAACCTGCGCGGTCATGGCCGAAACCTCGCCCATGGCCTTCTGCATCGCGCCGATCTGTTCCAGCACGCGCTGGAAAGATGTCTGCATCTGCTTTTCCACCGCCTGATGCAGGCGTTCATTCACGGCGGCACGCAATTCATCGCTCTGCCGCCTGCCCTCCTCTGCCATTTCGCGCAGGGCTTCGGACTGCGTCACCCGCATTTCCGCAAGGTCGCGGCCCATCATGCGGGCAATGCGGTTGAAGGTTTCGGTCATTTCCTGATGCCGCTGGTCCAGTTTTGTCGACAGCGCGCGTTCGATTTCCGCCATGCGGGCGCGCTGGGCCTCGTTTTCCGCCACGCGGGCTGCGGTCTCACGCTCCGTCATCACGCACAGCCGCGCCAGTTGGTCTGCATCCCCCCCCTGTCCCGCCATAAGGGAAAGCCGGCGCAGAACGATCAGGGACAACAGGCATGACAGGGCGGCAAGCAGCATTCCGATCCACAAGACGGGCGATGCGGACAGATCGGGCATGGCGGAGTATTTCCCATCATAAAGAACAAAACATGTCCGTGCCCTGTAATGCGGGTGATGTAAACCCATCATGTTTTTTTGGAATATCTGGCAACCGTGATATGCACCGACCGTAACGATCCGCCTTTCACCTGATTTTCAGGTTCGCATGGCGCCAAAACCCACTAGCGTGCCCCGGCATGCCTTCACCCCGCCCGTTCGCGGTGCCGGAAACCGAACCGTTCTTGAGGACCCATCCACCATGCCCGAGGAAACGCAGACCTGCCCGCAAGCCCGACCGGCGCGGCGCGGATCCCTGTTTCGCAGCCTGTATGCGCAGGTTGTCATCGCGGTGGTGGCGGGCATCGCGCTGGGATATTTCTGCCCGCATGCGGCGGTGACGCTGAAACCGCTGGGGGATGGCTTCATCCGACTGGTCAAGATGGTGATCCCGCCAGTCATCTTCCTGACGGTGGTGACGGGGGTGGCCAGCCTGTCCGACCTGGGGCAGGCGGGCCGGCTGGCGGCGAAGGCGATGGTCTATTTCCTGACCTTTTCGTCGCTGGCGCTGGTGGTGGGCATGGTCATGGCCAATATCGTGCGCCCCGGCGCGCATATCCATGCCGACCCCGCGACACTGGATACCCACGCGGTCGCAGCCTTCACCGCGCGGGCACAGGCGCATTCGTTCAGTGACTTCCTGCTCAACATCATTCCCGACACGGTGGTCAGTGCCTTTGTCTCGGGCGATATCCTGCAGGTGCTGCTGATCGCCATCCTGTTCAGCATCAGCCTGTCGCACATGGGGGCAAAGGGGCATGCCATCCTGTCGCTGCTCAAGCAGCTGACCCAGCTGGTGTTCGGGGTGGTGCGGCTGGTCATGTATGCCGCCCCCATCGGGGCGCTGGGGGCGATGGCGTTCACCATCGGGCGGTTTGGCATCGGTTCGGTGCTGCACCTCGCCTTCCTTGTGGTGACCTTCTATGCCACCTCCGCGCTGTTCGTGGTGGTGGTGCTGGGGGCGGTCGCGCGGTACAACGGGTTCCGTATCCTGCCGCTGCTGGCCTACCTGCGTGAGGAACTGCTGATCGTGCTGGGTACCAGTTCGTCCGAATCAGCACTTCCCAGCCTCATGACCCGGATGGAGAACGCAGGCTGCGCGCCATCCGTCGTTGGGCTGGTTGTGCCGATGGGCTATTCCTTCAACCTGGATGGCACCAACATCTACATGTCGCTGTCGGCCCTGTTCATTGCACAGGCGACGGATGTACATCTGGGACTGGGCCAGCAGATCAGCCTGCTGCTGGTCGCCATGATCAGTTCCAAGGGGGCCGCCGGGGTCACGGGAGCGGGTTTCGTCACCCTTGCCGCGACACTGGCGGTGGTGCCGGACGTGCCGGTGGCGGGCATGGGGCTGATCCTGGGCATTGACCGTTTCATGTCGGAATGCCGGTCGCTGACCAACATCATCGGCAACGCGGTAGCCACCATCGTGCTGGCCCGGTGGGAAGGCGCGCTGGATACCGAACGCCTTGCGGCCGCCCTGTCGGGCCGGATCAGCGATGCGCAGGCCGATACCCCCATCATTGCCGGGACGGATGCCGTATCCGGCAGTCCCGCACGGACGACCCCGTCCCTGCCCCATTCATCCTGACGATCTTTTCGCCCCCATAGGTTGCACATCATGCCTGTTTTCAAGACCCAGACCGGCGCACTGACTACCGCGCAGAGAATACGAAGCATTATTGCGGGTTCATCCGGAAATCTGATCGAATATTACGACTGGTACGTCTATGCGGCATTTTCCATGTATTTTGCCCACGCCTTCTTTCCCAAAGGCAACCAGACGACGGAACTGCTGCGCAGCGCGGCGGTATTCGCCATCGGCTTCCTCATGCGGCCGGTGGGCGGGTGGCTCATGGGGCTTATGGCGGACCGGCATGGACGGCGCGCGGCACTGAGTGTGTCGATTGTCGCCATGTGCGCAGGCTCACTGGCCATTGCCATATGCCCGACCTATGAACGCATTGGCGTCGCGGCCCCGTGCGTGCTGCTGTTCGCGCGCCTGCTGCAGGGGCTGAGCCTGGGGGGTGAATACGGGGCCAGCGCCACCTATCTGTCGGAAATCGCACCACCCGCGCAGCGTGGGTTTTACGCCAGTTTCCAGTATGTCACGCTGGTCATGGGGCAGCTACTGGCGCTTGTGGTGCTGCTGATCCTGCAGTTTGCGCTGCTCAGCCCGGCGCAGCTTGGGGCGTGGGGGTGGCGCATTCCATTCTGTATTGGCGCTCTGCTGGCGCTGTCCATCCTGTGGTTCCGTCGCGGCATGGCGGAAAGCGAGCAGTTCAGTACGGCCAGCCATGACCACAATGCCCATGGCGGCCTGCGCGTGCTGCTGCGCCACCCGCGTGAGGTACTGGGCGTATGCGGCCTGACGCTGGGGGGCACGGTCGCGTTCTATACCTTCACGATTTACATGCAGAAATACCTGGTCAACACGGCGGGGCTGAGCAAGGAGCAGTCCACGCTGGTCTCCACCGCGTCGCTGGTAGTGTTCGCCATGGTCCAGCCCGCCTTTGGCGCGCTATCGGACCGGGTGGGCCGCAGGCGGCTGCTGCTGTCATTCGGCGTTATCGGCTGCCTTGCCACCGTACCGCTCATGCGGGCGCTATCAGGCGTGCATTCCCCGCTGGCGGCTTTTGGCCTGGTGACGGCGGCGCTGGTCGGGATTTCGGGCTATACCTCCATCAACGCGGTGGTGAAGGCCGAACTGTTCCCCACGCGCATTCGCGCGCTGGGGGTGGCGCTGCCCTATGCGCTGACCGTTTCGGTCTTTGGCGGCACGGCGGAATACGTGGCCCTGTGGTTCAAGCAGATCGGGCATGAAGGGCTGTTTTACTGGTACGTGACCGGCTGCATCGCCTGTTCGCTGCTGACCGTGCTGTTCTTGCTGCCCGGCCATGATCGCATTACGAACGAACGCTAATCGGCAAAAGTTTTTGGGTGCCGCCTTTTTTAAAAAGGCAGCGTTCTTCCAAAGCTGTTTGAAAAAAGCTGCACCAGAAACTTCTTTCTGTTTTACAGGCGGCCCGCGCCTTCAGTGGATATGCATGAGATTACGCAGGAAGCCGGGCAGCAGCATGGCATAGGGGTTCACATGCACCGCCGGGTTATCCATCGGTCCCGTGACCTGATAGGTGGCGGAGACGACACCCCCGTTCTTTTCAGGACTGAACAGCCAGCCCAGCAGGCCCGGCAGGTGCCCCGGCGCCGCATTCACGGCAAAGGCGGGGATGATCGTGCCATCCAGATTGAGTGTCTTCTTTTCCAGATTCACATCCCCTGACACCGTGGCCCCAAGGGATGCGTTGCTGACCAGACCGTCTGCAATATGGATGTTGCCTTCATCCAGCGTGACCGGCGCGTCCAGCTGCTCGACTTGGAAGCTGGGCGCATGTGGCGCGCGCAGCCAGCCATAGATCGAGGCGTTATTGGCCATGCGCACCACCGCCGGCACGTTGCGCAATTTGAACGGCCCCATATGCACTTTGCCCGAGAAGGGCGCGGTCGCAACGCTGTCGTCAAAGCTGCCGGTGATGTCGGTGACACCGCCCTGCATCTCATCGGTCACCTTCATGTCCTGCAGCAGCGCGCCAAGGCTGGCCACATGCACATCCAGCACGCGCGTATTGCCCTTCGGGTTCAGGTGCGCCGCAGCCGCCACCGGTCCCTCGACCGTCATGAAGCCACGCGTCAGGCGCACACCATCGGTTTCCAGATGGCTGTGTACGTTCGTCAGCACATCCTTCTGGCTGTAATACAGGGTCTGGGCATCAACATTCAGATCCCACCGGCGTCCCGGCGGTCCCTTCACGCGCCCGCTGGCCATTTCAGGCACATGATAGCCACTGTTGCCCTGCCCGGCCGACGCCCTGGCGGAAGCCGAGCTGTCTGGCGTGGTCTGGAATGACACCAGCGGCGACAGGTCCAGCACCCTTGCCGCCACATTCACCCCGATCGGGTCGCTTTCACGCGCCGGCAGCATGACCGAGGCATTGCCCATTGACCGGCCGACATGGAACCCGCGCAGGATCAGGCGGCGGGCGACACCGGATGCGGTCTCGGCATGGCCATCAATCAGCAGGTCGGGACCTACCGCGCGGATATTCTCGATGCTGGAGATCTGGCCATGGTCAAGATCCAGCTCGACCGAGGCATTTGCCTCCTGCCCCACCCTTTTGGACCAGATGGGAATGTTCAGCGCCGCACGGTCAAGGTCCAGGTCGATATTGACCTGCGCCCTGCCGCCCACATACCGGTCGTAATCCACATCCAGCTGGGCGCTGCCGGCAAAATGCTCACCCATCTCGAATCCCGCGCGCCGCACGCCCTCAGGGGTGACGTGCCCCTGCAGGCTGGCGCTTTCCACCGCATGCACCATCGGCCCGTTCCGGAAATCCATGGTGTAGATCACGCTGGAGGGAATGCCCGCCAGCACCCCGGTCCCCTGCAGCAGCAGGCCGTTGATCGTGGCGTCAATGCCAAGGTTGCCGTTGTCCAGCGGCCGCCCCACCACCACATTGCCCAGATGCACCTGCGCCAGATCGGTATGGCTGCGCAGGTCGATCTGGTCCAGCCGCACATGCGCATCCAGTGGCAGGGCGATATGCAGCGACACATTGGCCCGGCCCGCAGGGTGCGTAAACGACATGGGATGACGCGAAAGCACATTCAGCCGGGGTTCGGCCAGCAGCGCCAGCACGTCACGCGCATTGCCCAGCAGGGTGACGTTGATGTCGCCTACCTGCACCTTTTCATTCAGGCCCGTGATCCGCATGGAACCGGGGCCGACCTCGATCCGTCCCGTGCCGGTGGCGTCCACGTGCCGGTCCGCAAGGTCCACCAGCTGGTAGGCGTGGCCAAAGCGGATCATGATCTCATCCGGACCATCGAAGGTCAGGTGGGCATCCATTTCATGCATGGGCGGGATGGGGCGCAGCCAGTGCAGTTCCATCCTGTCGGCGTCAATCGTGCCCCCAAGGGATACAAGGTCCAGCCCGTTCCAGCCCTTGTGGCTGGCCAGCCCCATGTTGACCTGCAGTTCCTGTACGTGCCCCTGCGGAATGTTCTGCGTAACCCACCGCCGCGCGCCCTTCATTGCGCGCGGGGGCCAGAAATCACCCAGTGTCGCGAAATCCAGCGACCGCGCGCGCGCGTCCACGTCCACCTGCGCCGCCTTCGGATCCAGCAGGGACGTTGATTTCAGGTCCGCCGTGGCATCCAGCGTGGGGCCGCTGCCATCATCGGTTGCATGTCCCGGCGCACGCAGGTGCAGTTCCAGACGCTTCAGCATGACATGCAGCGGGCCATCAAACGGTGCGTTGCGTGGCCCGGCCCCGAGCGAGCCGACCAGATCGGCCTCCCCTTCGCCCACCAGGAACTGCCCCGCCTTGCGGGTCGTGACCTTCCCGTTGCCTGCATTGAGGTGCAGCGTGAAATCACGCGGCATGAGGAAGGGAATGTCCCGCACGCCCCCGTCACGGAAGGCGACCTGCAACTGCCCGCCCACGGGCAGGCCGAGTGGCTCCACCTCCTTCTGTCCCGGCGCGAAGGCGGCGGGGCTGATCGGGTCAAGCTGCAGGGTCCAGTTGATCTGACCGGGGCCAACATGTTCCCCCGTCCCATGCACCACCAGCCGTTCGCCAT
The DNA here is from genome assembly GCF_015155755.1 of Komagataeibacter sp. FXV3. Taxonomy (GTDB): domain Bacteria; phylum Pseudomonadota; class Alphaproteobacteria; order Acetobacterales; family Acetobacteraceae; genus Komagataeibacter. The sequence goes on from NZ_VWPI01000077.1 coordinate 58,075, forward strand.
TCCCCTCCAGCCCGAGGCGGACATCCCCCGTCACCCCTTTCTGCCCGGAATCGGTCACGACCTTCAGCCGGGCATCGGCTTCACCCAGCCGCCATGCACGACCGGTCATGCGGTCGGCAAAACTGACATGGGTGTCGGATATGACGGCCTGCCGCAGCGCCGTCAGGTCCACGGGGGTGGGTTCTTCGGGTTTCCGTGAGGGATAAGGCGTGTCCGGGCCAAGGTCGAGGCCGAATTTGCCTTCCTTGTTGCGCGCAAGCTTCAGCCGCCCGTGCGAGGCCGAGATTTCCAGTATCCGCACGCTGCCATGGAACAGCGCCGGGCTGTCCAGCGTCAGGCGGCCACGGCGCAGGGTATCGGCCATCTGCCCGTCACGGCGCTGGATCCGCACGTCCTCCACCCATATCACCAGTGGGGCGCGCAGGCCTTCATGCACGGCGTTCCAGCCCATGCGCACATGCCCCGCCGACAGGGTGCCGATGATGTCTTCATGCTTCAGGCCATGCGCGACAGGCAGCGGCATGAGCAGGCTGACCACAGGTGTGACATCCAGCGGCCCCGCGGACAGCCGCACCGTCAGCACCAGCAGAAGCACGGCGGGCAGCGTAATGCACAGCAGCACAAGCCAGATCACCACGCGCCCGGCCGCCATGACCGCGCGACGCACGCGGCTGGGACTGGACACGGGCGTCCGGGCGGGAGAGGGTTGACCGGCTTCCGTCATGCCACCCACGTCATGCCACCATGCGGAACAGCATGATTTTCCAGCCCCTTAACGGACCCTTTCCCATGGACCAGCCTGCCCTGCCCCCCTTCGTGCCGCACCCTTCGTGGCGTGGCTGCACATGGCCCCATGCCGCCGACACCCGCGCGGCGCGCATCCTGCGTGAAAACCTGACGGATGCCTGCGCGCGCATGGGCCTGCCCGATATCGCGGCAATGCCCGAACTGGGTGCATTGCTGGATGCCATGGGGGGAAACAGTCCCTACCTGTCCGACCTGGCGTTGCGCGACACGGTGGCCTTTGCCGAACTGCTGACGGATGGGGCGGCGGCGTGCGTGCGCCGGATCCTGTCGGGTCTGGACGCCCTGGCGCCCGATACTGCCCGCGCGGATATCATGGCTGCATTGCGCGTGGCCAAACGGCAGGCGGCGCTGGCCATTGCGCTGGCGGATATCGGCGGCGCATGGACGCTGGAGCAGGTCACCCTTGCGCTGAGCCAGCTGGCCGAGAACGCACTGGGGGCGGCGGTCAGACATCTGCTGCTGCATGCACATGACACCGGGCGACTGCGCCTGCGTAACCCCGAAACCCCGTGCCGGGGCAGCGGCTTCGTGGTTCTGGCAATGGGGAAGCTGGGCGCGCGGGAACTGAACTACTCCTCGGACATAGACCTGATCATCCTGTATGATCCGGACCGTCACCCCGGCAACGGGGAACTGCGGCATACCTTTGTGCGCATGACTAGCGATCTTGTCACGCTTATGGAAGCGCGTGATGCAAATGGTTACGTATTCCGCATGGACCTGCGGCTGCGCCCCGACCCTTCCGCCACCCCTGCCGCCGTGTCCTTTCCCGCCGCCATCCAGTATTATGAAAGCATGGGCCGGACATGGGAACGCGCGGCCATGACCAAGGCGCGACCGGTCGCGGGGGACATCACGGCGGGGCGCCGTTTCCTTAAAAGCATTCATCCGTTCGTATGGCGCCGCCATCTGGATTTCGCGGTAATTGACGATCTGCATGACATGAAAGCACGGATCGACCGCCACCGTAACGCGGGACATGCCAACCTGAGCAGCCTGCCGCCCGAATTCATCCATGACCCCGACGCCGCCACGGGCTGGCTGCTGGGACAGAACGTCAAGCTGGGACAGGGCGGCATACGGGAGGTCGAATTCGTGGCCCAGGCGCTGCAACTGGTATGGGGCGGCAGGCGGTCCGAACTGCGTGATCCCACCACGCTTGGCGCGTTGCGCAGGCTGCGCCGCGCCGGCCTGCTGACGCGTGAACAGTCCGCAATACTGGCCCGCAATTACCGCATGCTGCGACAGGCCGAACATCGGCTGCAGATGCGCATGGACCACCAGACCCATACGCTGCCCGACACACTGGACGGATTCGCACGCTTCGCAATCTTCATGCTTGCGCCGGATGGCGGGGACCTTGCATGCAGCATGCTGTCGGTCATGCAGCGTTCGCGCCGCAATTTTGACCTGCAGTTTGCCGAAAACGACGCGCAGGCAGACATCACCATAGCGCCCGAGGATGCCGACGCCGCCGACAGGCTGCTGGAACAGGGCTTTCCTGCCACCGATATCAGTGACGCCCTTGTCATCCTGAACCGATGGGAGGGCAACCGCCTGCGCGCGCTGCGTTCGGACCGGGCACGCAAGCTGCTGCGCCGGCTGTTGCCCGCCATCCTGGCGGAAATCGGAAAGCGCCGGCAGCCACTGACCGTGCTGCGGCGATTTGACGCTCTGCTGGAACGCCAGTGGGCGGGGGTGCAGTTCCTGTCGCTGCTGGAACGCAACACCGCGCTGATCCACCGCATTGTCACGGTGCTGGACTGCGCGCCCTTCCTGGCGGACCATCTGGCGCAGACGCCTTCCGCACTGGATGGCCTGCTGGACATGGATGGCGGTCCCGGCGCGCTGGGCACGGTCACGGCGCTGGTGCGTCGGCATGTCGCGGGCGCGCAGTCGGCCGAACAGGTGCTGCCCGTCCTGCGCGGCCTGGTCTGTGGCGAGGAATTCCGCCTGTCGGTCGCCCGCCTTGAACACCGCATGAGTGAGGAACGCGCCGCCCGTGCGCGCACCGCCATGGCGGAAACGGTCATACGCGGCCTGCTGCGCGTGGTCAGCAACGAACACAGGCGCCGCCACGGCACGGTGCCCGGCGGGTCCATGGCGGTCGTGGCGCTGGGCAAGGCGGGATCGTGTGAAATGATGCCGGGATCGGACCTTGACCTCATGCTGGTGTTCGACCACCCCGCCGATATCGTGGAAAGCGTCGTACCAGCCATCACATACGCCGATGGCCTGACGCCCCGCCCGCTTGCGGCGGGCACGTATTACGTCCGGCTGGCGCATGCTTTCGTCGCGGCCCTGACCGCGCCGGGGCGCGAGGGACCATTGTATGAGGTGGACATGCGGCTGCGCCCGTCGGGGTCCAAGGGGCCGGTTGCCGTCTCGCTGTCCGCATTCCGCCGCTACCATGCGGAATCCGCATGGACATGGGAACGCATGGCCCTGACGCGTGCGCGGGTCGTGGCGGGACCGCCCGCCCTGCGTGCCGAACTGCGCGCGGCCATCGCCACCGCGCTGGGCCACGGCGCGCGGACCCGGCAGGAACGCGCGCTGATCGTGCATGACATACGCCATATGCGCGAACGCCTGGCCCGTGAACGGCCTGCCACCAGCCCGTGGGACATCAAGCGTCGGCGTGGCGGGCTTATGGATGTGGAATTCATTGCCCAGGGGCTGCAACTGCTGACCACCCGTTGCGCCAGCCGCAGCCAGTCCACGCGCCTGGCCCTGCTGCGACTTGCCCATGCGGGGGACATTACGGATGCCGACGCGCGGCTGCTGCGCCGGGCCGACCTGTTGTGGCGCGCGCTGCAGGGGCTTATCCGCATCATATGCGGCAGTGAAGTGCCGGACATCATTCCTGCCGCCAGCCTTGAAATCCTGACCGGGGAATTCAGGGTGGCGGATGCAGACAGGCTGCTTGCGCGCATGGACCGCATGGCCGCCGATGTCCGGGCGGTCTTTGACCGCCTGCTTCCGCCCGCCCCGGACACATCCACGCAGGCGAAACATGACAGCGGTTCCCCGAAGGGGCAAGGCGGTGCATGATCGTCCCCACAACCATGCTGCATGTGTCCGGCCCATGGGACCGGCACATGCAACCAGATCAGCAAGGCAGGCCATGAGCAACCCGACACCCCCCTTTCCCGAACCCGGCAGCGCCGTTCCTGATTTCAACATGCCCGCAAGCCATGGCCGCACGGTCAGCCTTGCCGGGCTGAAGGGACATCCGTTTGTCCTGTATTTCTATCCCAAGGCCAACACATCGGGCTGCACCAGGGAAGCATGCGAATTCGAGGCGGCACTGACGGACCTGCACAAAGACGGCGTGAACGTCATCGGCGTGTCACGTGACGGGATGCCCGCGATCGAAAAATTCGCAGCCGATCACAGCCTGACCTTTCCGCTTGCATCAGACAGTGATGGCACGGTGACGGAAGCCTATGGCGTGTGGGTGGAAAAATCGATGTATGGCCGCAAATACATGGGCATCGAACGCGCGACCTTCCTGATCGACGCCACCGGCCATCTGGTTCAGGCGTGGCGCAAGGTCAAGGTCACGAACCACGTCGTCGCCGTGCGCAAGGCCATTGCGACCCTGACGCTACAGGCGGCGGGTGGCTGAAGTTCAGTAATACGGCCGTCCCGGACCGCCATAGGGGCCATAGACC
>NZ_VWPI01000078.1 GCF_015155755.1 Komagataeibacter sp. FXV3
GTCCATAGGCATCCACCATCGCACCCGCCACGGCACCGCCGACAAGACCGCCCACCAGACCGCCGACAAACGCATCGCCACCGCCACGCCCATGGGCATGCGCCTGCGGGGCGGCTGTCGCCAGCCCGGCCAGAACCAGAAGCCCCGCTGCGATACGTCCTGTGTTCTTCATCAACCTGTTCCCGTTACTGATCCTGATCCGGCGGGAGAAGCGCCCCGCCGGAATCGGTTAGACAGCATCGCGATGGCGATTTACGGGCAGGTTGCGCCCTTTTCATGCCATAAAGCGGACCGGGCCGGGTCCGTATCAGGGATGGGCCGCGTGCAGTTCCTTCAGCCCCGACGGGACGGTGAACACGCTTTCATCCTGCGGCGTACGCGTAACGGATGCCGCTTCGACCATCACCTTGCCATCGCGGATGACTTCCATCATCACGCCATCATCGGTGTAGCAGATCTCGCTTGAACGCTGGTCGGTATCCTGTGTCTGCCACAGGGCGCAGGGAATTCCCGCAACCTTTGACACGCCGGTGCGCAGCCACGTGCCCTGCGCGCGCTGGCCCATCTGCACATTGGCCGCCCCCGGGGCGGGAATGACCGTCTTGACCTTCTGGCCGGGATTCACCACCGTCAGGGTCCCGGCATGGTAATCGGTAATCATGTAGGTGGCGGCATTGGCCGGGTCCACGCGCTGCATCATGCGGCTGGCGGACCAGCGCATGCGCTGGCTCATCACCTCACTCGTGTCATGCGGGGGATAGATGGTGTAGGTCACGTCCACATCATCCTGCGGGGTGACATAGGGGCTCTGCGGGTCCGGATCGGCGGCGGAGGCATGGCCTGCCACCCCCGCCAGCAGCAGGCAGGCCACCAGTGCAGCCCGGCGACCGCCATGCGCAAATCGTTTCACTTCATGTCATCCTTGAAAACTGGCCTTGAACAACGGCGTCAGCCGCCCTTCTTGTCCGCATCCTTGCGGG
>NZ_VWPI01000079.1 GCF_015155755.1 Komagataeibacter sp. FXV3
CGGTAACCCTCCGGTGGCTGGAACATGCTGTCGGGGATCGGACCGTACACCACCTTCGTCGCTTCCAGCCGCCCCTTCAGCCCGTCACCATCCACGCCGATTTCCTGCAGCACCACGCCATCATCGGTCACGCAGGCGGTGGCGCTGCCCTGATCGGTGGTGACATCCCACTGCGTGCAGGGCACGCCCGCCACGGTGGAACTGCCCTTGCGCGAGAAGGTCATGGACAGGTCGAGCAGGAAGGGATTGCGAATGCCATAGCGGGCATCAAGCTGGCTGTACACCTTCTGCGGGTTGATGATGATCGTGACCTGGCGACTCATGCGGTTGAGAATCGTCTCGCCCATGCCCTGAGGGCTGTCGATTCGCATCAGGCCGCCGTTATAGGCGAACCATGTGCGCACGGCCTTGGGTTCGGGCACGCCATCGGGCTGTACGTTATAATCCACCTGCACGTCACGGGTGGGGGTCAGCGGGGGATGAACGCTGGAAGGGTCCTCCGCCCGCGCGGCGGGAATGTCGCAGCCGGACGCGATACCCGCCGCCAGTGCGGTCATGCCCAGCCGCAGCGCACCCGTCCTTGTCCACTGCCATCGCGGGCGGGCCGTTCCATGCTTCATCGTGTTTTCCCTTTCATCTGCCAAGACGGAACCCCGCATGGCCGGTTGTGTCAACCGCCCGCACCCCGTCACGCGCGCAGGGCGCGGATGGCGGTTTCCAGTTCCGTTACGCGATCATTTCCAATCCACGCCGCCTGCCCCCGCACCGCATGGCCCAGTTGGCGCATGTAGTCCCATGCCGGAATTTCCACTCCGCCGAAACTGGCCAGATGGTCGGTGCCGAACTGTGTGTCCAGCAGGCTGAATCCCCCCAGCCGCAGGCGCGCGACAAGATGGACAAGGGCGACCTTGGACGCATCGCGCATGCGGCTGAACATGCTTTCGCCAAAGTACGCCTGCCCGATCGCCACGCCATACAGGCCGCCAACCAGCCTGCCTTCGTGCCTGACCTCCACGCTATGGGCATGGCCCATGTCATGTAGCGCGCAGAACAGGCTGCGGATGCGCGGGCTGATCCATGTCGTCTCGCGTCCCGGCGCGGGTTCGGCGCAGCCATCCATGACGGCGGGGAAATCCTGATCCGCCGTAACCGCAAAGCGCGCCGACAGCACGGTGCGCATGAGCCTGCGACTGACATGAAACCCGTCCAGCGGCAGGATACCGCGCATTTCGGGGCGGTACCATTCCAGTTCATCCGACCCGGCATCCGGCGCCATGGGAAACAGCCCGGCCATGTAGGCGCGCAGCATAAGTTCCGGCGTGATGGGAACCGTCTCTTGACCCGTCATGTTCTTAGGATAACCCTTTTCGCATGCCTTCGTGGGCATGATCGCCCACGGCATGCCCGCCTGTCAGGAGAAACCACCCCATATGTCCGATACCCGTCCCCGCCTGTTGCTGACCCAGCGCCAGACCACCCCGGTCATGCAGCGCATTGAACAGAGCTTTAACATACCCGCCGTTCCAGACCAGCAGATGACAACGCGTGAACTTCTGGATGCGGCGCGCGCATTCCAGCCGCAGGCGATCATGACCGCCACCGGGCTGCCGCTGCGGGGCAACGACGTGCTGCTGCTGCCCGACAGCGTAAAGGTCGTGGCCACGGTCAGCGTCGGCACCGACCATCTGGACATTCCTGCCCTGCATGCGCGCGGCATTGTTGTCACCAATACCCCCGACGTGCTGACCGAATGCAATGCGGACATGGCCATACTGCTGATGCTGGCAGCGGCGCGACGGGCCAGCGAATACGGCGCGCTGATGCGCAGGGGCTGGGGCCGGTCGCTGGCCATGGATGAACTGCTGGGCACGCGCATAAGCGGCAAGCGGCTGGGCATTGTCGGCATGGGCCGCATTGGCCGGGCGGTGGCCAGGCGCGCCCGTGGCTTTGATATGAAGGTGATGTATTCCAACCGTCGCCGCCTGCCAGCGGATCAGGAAGCGGGCGCGACCTTTTTCAGCACCGTGACCGACATGCTGCCGCATTGCGATATCCTGAGCCTGCACCTGCCCGCCAGTCCCGAAACCGATGGCATGATCAATGCCGACCTGCTGTCCCGCCTGCCGCGCGGGGCAATTTTCATCAATGCGGCGCGTGGGGCGCTGGTGGATGAGGATGCGCTGATCGATGCCCTGCGCAGTGGCCAGCTGGCAGCCGCCGGGCTGGATGTCTACCGCAATGAACCCAACCCCGACCCGCGCTTCCTTGAACTGCCCAACGTGTTCCTGACCCCGCATGTCGGCAGTGCGACGGTGGAAACCCGCACCGACATGGGCATGATGGCGGTAGACAATGTGGAAGCCGTGCTGGCGGGCCGCGACGCGCTAACGCCGGTTGCGGCCTGATCCGGCACAATGACAGGAAGGACAGGCGCATGATCGGACTGCCCGGTGTTTTTGTGGTGTTCGCGCTGATTACAGTGCTGCTGGAGTATCTTGTTCCCCGCTTCCACGGGGTGCTGGATACGCTGCTGGCTTTTTATACGCTTTTCGCGCTGGTGGCCGCCTTTATCGAACTGCGCGCCCATCCGAAACCCGCGCCAGCCGTGCCCGACAAATCAGCCTGAGCGGCTGGCAGGGACGGTGGCAGGCCCTGTCCCTGAAACTTAGTAAAGTGTTCAAAAAAACAACGCGTCAATAAACAAAAATAAAAGTCTTTGAGTGCCGCCTTTTTTCAAAAAGGCGGCGTTTTTGCAAAGCTTTTTGAAAAAAGCTTCACCAAAAACTTTCTTATGATCGTCGGATGTTATCCGGGCTGGCTTTTCAACCAGCCTGCAGACACCATCCTGTTGCCTTCAACTTTCGCGAACCTGTGCTGCCGCATGGCTCTTCAGGTCCATCGCGGTGCGGCGGACTTCGGGGCCGTATTCACGCTCCAGCCTGCGGATGGTGAAATGCGCCTGCGCCACGGCGCGGTAATGCGACAGGAACGCCACATTCAGCGACGCCCCGCACAGCGCGCCAGCCACCGGCATCATCTGCAATGCGAATTTACGCGACAGGCCAAGCCCGTAATGGGTCGCGACCTCACTGACCAGCATGACGACCGGGCGGCCGCGCAGCATGGCGCGGGCAGAGAAATAGCCCAGTTCGTTATCCTCGCCCTGCCCCTGGTTTTTTGCCCCGCCAAAGGGGAAGGCACGCAGGGCGAACACTTCCAGACAGGCGGCACGCGCATCTTCCTGCGACAGGTCTTCACCCTGTTCACGCGCAATGCGGGCGATTTCGCGCATGATGGTCAGGGTGGTGAAGCCTACATCCGCCACAAGGCCCGGCAGGCCGGTAAAGCCGCCTACGGCCCCCGAGACCGTGACGGCGGCCTTCAGCGCCGGGTCGCGCCAGCCCGCGCCATCATCAGGGGTGGCGGAGATGTCACGGGGGCGGTCCATGCCTACAACCGCAAGGTCGAACGCGCGCCGGATCGCGGTTTCCGCCGTGGCCTGCAGCCGTGCCTGCAGTCCCGGCGCCAGCCCCAGCGTGCGCATGCCCAGCATGGCCGCCTGCCCCACGGCCCCACCCATGAGGTCGGCAAGGCGCACCAGCACGCCGCGCCCTGTTTCAACCCGTTCCAGCGCCTGCTGGAGTTCAGTGATACACGCGCTGTCCAACGTCAGCGGCGCCAGTTCGTTTGAGGAACCTGCACTCATTACAATGCCCTTCGCCTGATCTTCCGTACCTTCACGGACCGGTCGCGCCATGCCCGTCATAAAGACGGGGCATAAGAAACCGCCCGCGACACCCATGCGGCAGTTCCCACCGTTTCAGCACCATGGCGGCGTTCTTGCAACGTGCGTCGCCATGGTGCTGCCATGAAACGTGGCACGCCCCTAGCTGTTCCAGCCCCCCATCCGGCACAGGTGCCCCCAGTGTGCGTCCGAAACCGGCACGACGGACAGGCGCGACTGCCGGATCAGCGCCAGGTCCGCAAGCGCCGGGTCGGCCTTCATCGCCGTCAGCGTGACCGGATGCGGCATCGGGCCGATGGCGCGCACGTCAACGCAGACCCATCTGCCATCCGCCGCCGTGGGGTCGGGATAGGCTTCGCGCACGACCTCCACCACGCCCACGATTTCACGGCCCACGTTGGAGTGGTAGAAAAAGGCCCGGTCGCCCACCTTCATGGCCGCCAGGTTTTTCTTTGCCTGGTGGTTGCGCACGCCGGTCCACGGTTCAATATCGTTTTCAACCTGCTCGGACCATGAAAAGGCATCGGGCTCGGACTTGATCAGCCAGTAGGACATGACCGTTTTTTTACTCCACCCGAAGCCCATCACGAAAAACTGAACGGAACGGACGGATCACCACGCTCTCGAACAGGTCAACCTTCGCATAGGGGTCTTCCACCGCGAATCCTTCCGCCGCGGCGCGGTCCGCCACGTCCACCACCAGCAGGCTGCCACAGGGGCTGTTTTCCGCGTCCAGCAGCGGCCCGCCATGGATGATGTGGCGCTTCCACCGTTCCAGATAGGCAAGGTGGCGTTCACGCGTTGCCTTGCGGGTTTCAAGGCTGGCGGGCTTGTCGGTGCAAATGATCGCAAACAGCATGTTTTCTCCTCCTGCGGGTCGACCGTACCATCATGGGACAGGACTGGCCGTGTCTTTTTTAACGCGATAGTGTAGAGCAGGAAAACGCAAGCCCCCACCCATGCAAGGGTGATGGCACGAATTTCTTGACCGTTTTCATTGCAGGGACAGGTGCCCCGGGCACGGATGGATCAACCTTGAACGCAACGCAGAGCCTTACCGCACGAACCGGTAACCTTTTTCACCGTTACGCCAATCCCGGCCGCTTCCTGCGCATGGGGGCGAAGCTGCAGCCATGGCTGACATGGCCCGCGCTGGTGCTGTCCATTGCCGGAATCGTGTGGGGGCTGTTCTTCTCCCCCGCCGACTGGCAGCAGGGCGACAGCGTGCGCATCATGTACGTGCATGTGCCGACCGCGTGGCTTGCCTCGTCCGGTTACATGGGGCTGGCGGTCTGTTCGCTGCTGTCGCTGGTCTGGCGGCACCCGCTGGCCGACCTGGCGGCGGTGGAAATCGGGCCGGTGGGCGCATCCATCACCGCCGTCTGCCTTGCCACCGGTTCGCTGTGGGGCAAGCCGATGTGGGGCACGTGGTGGGTGTGGGATGCACGCCTGACATCCGTTCTGGTGCTGTTTTTCCTGTATCTGGGCCATATCGCGCTGATCCGTGCATTTGATGAACCGCAGCGCGGCTACCGTGCCGCCGCCATACTGGGGCTGGCGGGCGCGGTTGACCTGCCGATCATCAAGTTCAGCGTACAGTGGTGGAACACCCTGCACCAGCCCGACAGCATCACGGTTACGGGGGCGCCGACCATGTCCACCTCCATGCTGTGGCCGCTGGGGCTGACCACGCTGGGGTTCACGCTGGGATTTGGCGCAATCGTGCTGGCCCGCCTGCGCGCATCGGTCATGGAAAGCCGTATCCGCACGATCCTGGCCGCCAACCGTGGCCGCCAGTCCGCCAACCCCGCCCCCAAGCCTGACAGTGCCGCCGTATGACCCACCTGCCCTATATCCTGGCCGCCTATGGCCTGACGCTTGGCGTTGCGACGGTTTTGTCCGTCAACGCCGCCATCCGCCTGCGCACCGCGCGCAAACGTCTGGCCGCCATTGAACAGCCCCGGACACGTCAGCCCTCATGACCCGCAAAAGCCGACGCCTGTGGCTGGTGGTGGCGTGCATGATCGGACTTGGTTCCGCTGCCGCGCTGACGCTGAACGCCTTTTCATCCAATATCGTTTTCTTCATGGCGCCGTCACAGGTCCATGCCAAGCCGCCCCCGGCCGATCGCACCATCCGCCTTGGCGGCATGGTCGTGGCCGGCAGCGTGCACCGTGAAAAGGTAAAGGATTCACCCGTCAACCTGTTTGACGTAACTGACGGGCAGGCCGCCGTGACCGTGCGGTACGAAGGCATCCTGCCCGACCTGTTCCGTGAGGGGCAGAGCGTGGTCGCCGTGGGCACTGTCAACCCTGACGGCACCTTCCGCGCCAGCGAGGTGCTGGCCAAGCATGACGAGACCTACATGCCCAAGGAAGTGGCGGAGGAACTGCGCCGCAGCGGCAAGTGGGATCCCCGTTTCGGCAAGGCCCCGGACGCTGCCAGCTGGAACACCATGACGGCTGCCGACACGCCGAAAAAACCGGCCACCCAGACACCTGACGGAAACTGACATCCGACAATGAACCCGGAACTTGGAAATTTTGCGCTGGCGCTGGCATGCTGCATGGCCGCCGGACAGGCCATCCTGCCCCTGATCGGGGCCAACCGGCGTGACGCACGCCTGATGGCGTTGGCCCCGGCGCTGGCGGTGGGGCAGATGATCGCGCTGATCACCTCCTTTGCGTGCCTGATCCACGCCGCCATCACCAATGACTTTTCCGTGCAGAACGTGGCCGCCAACAGCGCGGTCAGCAAGCCGCTGCTGTATAAGATCACCGGCGTATGGGGCAACCATGAGGGATCGGTCCTGCTATGGGCAATGATCCTGTCCATATGCGGTGGCGCGGTCGCCCTGTTCGGGCGCAACCTGCCTTCCGCCCTTCAGGCACGCGTCATTGCGGTGCTGGGTGGGGTCGCGGCAGGGTTTGAGCTGTTCTGCCTGACCACGTCCAACCCGTTCGCGCGTGTCTGGCCCGCGCCGCTGGATGGACAGGGCATGAACCCGCTGCTGCAGGACCCCGGCCTCGCGTTCCATCCACCCATTCTCTACACCGGCTATGTCGGCTTTGCCGTGCCGTTCGCCTTTGCCATCGCCGCCCTGATCGAAGGGCGCGTCGATGCGGCATGGGGTCGCTGGGTGCGCCCGTGGGCGGTGGCGGCGTGGTGCTTCCTGACCTGCGGCATCGCCATGGGATCATGGTGGTCTTACTACGTGCTGGGCTGGGGTGGTTACTGGTTCTGGGATCCGGTGGAAAACGCATCGCTGATCCCGTGGCTGACGGGCACGGCGCTGGTGCATTCGGCCATCGTGGTGGAAAAGCGCGAGGCGCTGAAGATCTGGACCGTGCTGCTGGCGATTGGCACGTTCTCGTTCTCGCTGTCCGGCACGTTCCTTGTGCGTTCGGGTATCCTCAATTCCGTCCATGCCTTCGCCAATGACCCGGCGCGTGGCGTATTCATCCTTGGCCTGCTGGCACTCGTCATTGGCGGGTCGCTGCTGCTGTTCGCCATCCGCGCCCCGCAGCTGACCACCGGCGGGCTGTTTTCGCCCGTATCGCGTGAAGGGCTGCTGGTCCTGAACAACATCCTGCTGTGTTCGATCTGCGCGGTGGTGCTGACGGGCACGATGTACCCGCCGTTCATGTCGCTTCTGTTCGGCAAGACGATTTCGGTCGGCAAGCCGTTCTTTGACGCGACCACCATCCCGCTGGCCATACCGCTTATGGTGTTCATGGGCTTTGGCCCGATGGTGCCGTGGAAACGGGCACAGATGTGGCCGGTGCTGCGCCGCCTGTGGTGGGCGGCCTGTGTGGCCCTGCTGGCGCTGGTGCTTGCTACCTTCCGGATGCGTGACATCCTGGCGGTGCTGGCCACGGCGACGGCCGTATGGGTGATCTGTTCCAGCATTGCCGATATTGCCGAACGCCTGCGCTTGTTCCGCCAGCCCCTGGCGCAAAGCTGGCAGCGCGCACGCAGCCTGCCACGCGCGGTGTTCGGGGCGGCCCTGGCCCATGCCGGTGTCGGGATTGTCGTGCTGGGCATTGCCGGGATGTCACAGGCTGCGCACCGGATTGTGGAAGTGCATGTGGGCGAGAGCGAGATGCTGGCCGGTGACAGCTGGACCCTGACCGACGTGCACCCGGCGGAAGGTCCGAACTACAGTGCGCTGGTCGCGACCATCGAGGTCCGCCACAATGGCCGCCTGATCACGACGCTGCACCCCTCCAAGCGCACCTTCGCCAGCCAGCACCAGACCACGACGGAAGTGGCGATCCATACCAACCTGCTGGCCGATATTTACGGCGTGCTGGGTGACAAGCATGGCGATGACGCCAACCCGACCTATGTGCTGCGCCTGCATTACAACCCGCTGGCGCCGTGGATGTGGCTGGGTGGGCTGATCATGGCCTTTGGCGGCGCGCTGTCGCTGTCTGACCGGCGCGTGCGCGTTGGTGCGCCCCGCCGGGCCAAAACCGTGGACGTGGTGGTGGTGCAATGAACGACCAGCCTTCTTCCCCTACCCGTCGCCGCCTGCTGATGGCGGCCCCGCTGGTTGTGGCTGGCGGGATAGGCGTGGGCTTCTGGCGCATGCTGTCGGGCATGACCAGGGGATCATTCGATCCGCATGACATCCATGCCCCGGCGCTGAACCGCCCCGTGCCGGATTTCGCCCTGCCGGACCAGGCGCCGGGACAGGGCTTTTCCGCACAGGACCTGCGTGCGCTGAAATCCCCGGTTCTGGTGAATTATTTCGCATCATGGTGCATTCCTTGCGTTGCCGAAATGCCGGTGCTGAACGCGCTGAAGGAACGCCTGCCGATCTGGGGCATTGCGTATAAGGACAAGCCCGAACACGCGCTGGGCTTCGTGCAGCGCGCGGGCAATCCCTATGCCCGCATCGCCGCCGACCGTGACGGGCTGGCCGCGATCGACTGGGGTGTGTCCGGCGTGCCGGAAACCTTCCTGATCGGGCCGGGCGGTGTGATCCGGTGGCATACGGCCTCGCCCATTACCGAAACCATGATCACCAATACGATCATGCCGCTGGCGGACAGCCTGAAGTCATGAAAACACATCCCCTGCGCCACTATGGCGTGATTGCCCTGCTGGCCTGCCTGCTGTTTGCCCCGTTTGTGGCGATGGCGGTGGATGACCCGTCGGAAATGCTGCCTGACCCGGCGCAGGAACAGCGCGCCGAGGCGATCGGGTCGCAGTTGCGCTGCCTTGTGTGCCAGAACGAGTCGATCGAGGACAGCAGCGCCGACCTGGCCCGTGACCTGCGCCATGTCGTGCGTGAACATGTGGCCAAGGGCGAAAGCAACCGGCAGATCATGGACTGGATGGTCAACCGCTATGGCAACTTCATCCGCCTCAAGCCGCCACTGACCATCGGCACGCTGCTGCTGTGGGTCATGCCGCTGCTGGCGCTGTGCATTGGCATGGGCGTGGCGTGGTGGACATTCCGCAGGCCCCGCACGGTAACGCCCACGCCCCTGACGGACGCGGAACGTCGCCGTCTGTCCGACCTGACCGAAACACGCTGAGAGTCTTATGATCTGGATTGGTATCTGCCTGCTTGGCGTGATCGCACTGTTACCCGCACTGATCTCGTTCCGTCGCACCACCCTGCTGCGCGATGAGCGCGAGACGGCCCTTGTCCTGCATCAGGCGCAGCTTGCGGAACTGGAACGCGATCTGGTCGAAGGCATGATCGCGCCGTCCGAACATGACAGCGCCCGGCTGGAAATCCAGCGCCGGGTGCTGGGCACCGACATGCTGCCTGCCTTCGTCGCGGGCAAGGGTAGCTCTACCGGGGTCATTACCGCGGCCCTGGTCGCGCTGCCGGTAGCGGCCATCGGGCTGTATCTTACGGTCGGGCACCCGTCGCTTCCGGCACAGCCGCTGGCCCCGCGCCTTGTGGCGCTTCAGCATGAGGAGCACCGCAATGATGCAATCATCGACCGGCTGCGCGATCAGCTGAAACAGATCCCGGCGGGTGATCCCAGCCTGTTCCAGGGCTACGTGCTGCTGGGCCAGGCCGAGGCCGGGCGTGACCATTACGCTGCAGCTGCCCAGGCATGGCGCAGCGCCATAGAACAGCGCTTCGACCCCGAAGTCGCCGCCCGTGCGGCTGAAGCACAGATGATGGCCGATGGCGGCCATATTTCTCCCGAAACGGCGGACCTGTACCGTCGCGCGCTGGACGCAGCCCCCGCGGATGCGCCATGGCGGATGACGGTGCAGCAGCGTATCGCGCAGTCCGAACATCAATAACGCGCTACCCCGACCACCGCAGGGGCGTTTTGGGCTTGCCAGTTTCGGGACATTGGGCGGAAACTGGCGGCATGAGCAAGGACAAGACCCCCTCCCCCGCCCCTGCCGCCGATACGGTGCAGGACGAAGCGGCCAAGGAAGCCGCGCTGCTGAAACAGCCTGCCGAAGCGGATGAAGTCGGCGGCCCGAAGGGGCCGGAGCCGACCCGCTATGGCGACTGGACGGTCAAGGGACGGTGCGTGGATTTCTGAAAATCCACTGATGGAAATTAAAAATTTTTTGGCGTCGCCTTTTTTTTAAAAGGCGGCGATCCCTGAAGCTTTTTGAAAAAGGCTTCACCAAAAACTTTTGACAGTTTCTGACCTGTATCCGGCGTGGCGGTCAGCCGATTTCGTTGGGCAGCGGACCGCGGCCAAAAGATGTTTGCCGTGCCCGGTGTCCCGGCGGCGGCACGTTGCATGAAATCAGGTAGATCCCTGCAACGAATACAAGCTGCGACAGGGAATTGAACCACAGGGCCAGTTCATACGCCCGATCTGCCGTGACCGCCTGATAGAAGGCATAGGCGGCAAACGGGATGGAAATGGGCCGCATGCCCGCCAGCATGACGCGCAGCGGATTCTGGTAACCCGGTTTGACCAGCCTGCGCATGCGGTGGATGCCGATATAGAAGACAACTTCGAAAAACCAGCCGAGCACATTGGCGATCAGGTTATCCAGCGTCATGCCCTCCAGTACCAGCAGGGCCGAAATGGACGCGGCTGACAGGACGATGGACCCGACCTGAAAGCTCATGCCCATTTCCATGGCCGTCAGGCGTTCGGGCAGGGCATCGGCAAAAGGCTGGAAAACCCGGTCCAGCAGCCAGGCATCAAACTGATTGACGCGATCACCAAATGACATGACAGTTCCCAGTATCCTCGTATCCGTCGTAGTACGGGCGCACGTCCCGTCATGCGCCACAGGCGGCGGCGACGACCGCGTCGGGATACGTCCCCGCCATGCCCGCCAGCGCGGTGTTGCTCAGCATGACAATGCTCATGCCCCGCGCACGGTCCACCGCCCATTGATGTCCGTACACGCCCCCCCATGTAAAACTGCCGGGGCTGAGTGGCGTACGCGCAGACGACGGGTCCGCAATGACCGCAGCCCCATAACCGAAGCGCCGCCCGCGCGCCAGCGGTCCCATATCAATATCGCCAATGGCGTTCTGGCCAAACAGCATGGCGGATGCGGGCGATAGCATGCCTTCGCCACCAATGCGCACGGCTTCCAGAAATGCAAGGAATTCCGCAGCCGTCCCCACCATGCCCGCACCGCCGGATGGATAGGAATCGGGGTTGCGGATGCGATCGGGCGCAAAACGGATTTCCCCCATCCCGCCACCGGGCAACATGCGTGGCAGGACATATTCCGCCCCCATGCGGATGGGCACGGGCCGTGCATCGGCATAGCAGGCGGCGGGTGACTGCAATGGCGTCAGCATGAAGCCACTGTCGCGCCAGCCCAGCGGCGCGCCGACATAACGCCTTACCGCAGCAGGCAGCGACAGGCCGGATGCCTTTTCAATCACGCCGCCCATCACATCCAGCCCCAGCGAATAGGCCCATCCCTGCCCCGGCACGAATATCAACCGCGTCGTAGCCAGCCGGGACAGGTTATCCGCCAGCGACAGTCCCGGTTCCGCGATGCCATCAGAGACACCGGCGCGGGTATAGGGATTGTCATCACGCGGGAAAGCAAATCCATAGGTCAGGCCACTGGTATGGGTCAGCAACTGGTGCAGCGTGATTTCGCACGCGCCCCCATCGGGCAGAACGGGATGGAAATGCGGCAGGTAGCGCGTCACGGCGGCATGCAGGTCCAGCAATCCTTCCTCCACCATGGCCAGCGCCGCGGCAGTCACGACCGGCTTGGTCAGGGAAGCAAGGCGGAACAGGGTATCGATCTGCATGGGAATGCCGCCCTCCCGGTCGGCCTGGCCTGCGGCTTCCGCCACCACGACCTCCCCATCCACCGCCACCATGACCACGGCACCGACCAGCCGGGACGTTTCCACGGCCGTATCCATGACCTGGCGGATACGTTCACGCATGTGGGCCTTCTCCACCGGAATACGGGACATGGTCTGATCCTTTATAACGGGCCGTTATGACAGGTAGGGGCCGCATGAACTGGTCGCCATGGGCAAAGCAGCGTAATCTGGGGATATGATAGCACGCCTGTTTTCCAAAACATTATGCCTCTCCCTCCTGCTATGTGGCAGTTGCCTGGTACCGCCTGCAGCCCATGCCGCAGTACCGGCTCCGACCGTTGCCCAGCCTGCTGAAGCGCCGTTGCAGGCCACGCTGCCCAACGGGTTGCGCGTGGTGATCGTGCCCGACCGTCTGGCCCCGGTTGTCAGCACCGAAATCAATTACCTGGTGGGATCGGCGGCGGCGCCCGCAGGCTTTCCCGGCACGGCGCATGCATTGGAACACATGATGTTCCGTGGCAGCAAGGGGCTGGACCGTGACCAGATGGCCGCCATCGGTGCGCGGCTGGGGGGCGATTACAATGCGGACACGACGGAAAACGTAACACAGTTCTTCTATACCGCGCCTGCTGACAACCTTGACGTACTGCTGCGTATCGAAGCCATGCGCATGCAGGGCCTGACGCTTGCGGCCGGGGACTGGGCGCATGAACGCGGCGCGATCGAGCAGGAAGTCTCACGCGATCTGTCCAGCCCCGGCTATGTCTATCTGGCGCGCCTGCAGTCGATCCTGTTTGCCGGCACGCCCTATGAACATGATGCGCTGGGCAGTCGCCCGTCCTTTGACAAGACGGATACCGCGCTGCTGCGCCGGTTCTACCGGCAGTGGTATGCACCCAACAACGCCATTCTGGTCATAACGGGTGATGTGGATGCGGCCCGTACGCTGGCGATGGTGCGCGATACCTTTGGCCCGATCCCGTCGCGCAGACTGCCCGCACGCCCGCAGATCCACCCCGGTCCCGTGCAGGCCCAGACCCTGCAGTTCCCGACCGATTACCCCGTGGGCCTTGTCGCCATTGCCAGCCGCATGCCGGGACAGAACAGCCGGGATTATGCCACCGCGCGCATCCTGTCCGATGTGCTGAGCAGCCAGCGTGGCGCATTATATGACCTGGTGCCGCAGGGACGCGCGCTGCTGTCCAGCTTCGACTTCGTGACCAAGGCGGATGCCGGGATCGGCATTGCCATCGCGGCCTTCCCCAAGGGGAGCAACCCCGCCCCGCTTCAGGCACGCATGCAGGACATCCTGCGCAGCCTGCGCGAAAACGGTGTGCCGTCCGATCTGGTCGATGCGGCCAAGCGCAAGGAACTGGCGCAGCTTGGCTTTGCCGCCAACAGCATTTCCGGCCTTGCCGAAAGCTGGTCGGAAGCACAGGCCGTCATGGGCCTGCAATCCCCCGATGATGAAGCCGCGGCCTTTGCCGCTGTCACACCGGAAGATGTCAATCATCTGGCACGCGCGGTACTGGACCCGCAGCAGTCCATCACCGCCATCCTGACCCCGCGCGATGGCGGGCACCCTGTGGCCGACAAGGGATTTGGCGGCGCGGAATCCTTTGCCAGCACACCCGACCACCCCGTGACCCTGCCACGCTGGGCCAATGACAGCCTGCTGGCGTTGCGCCCGCCCGAGGCATCGGTCCAGCCTGCGCAGTACACCCTGCCCAATGGCCTGCACCTGATCGTGCGCCCGGCTTCCGTCAGCCATACCATCAACCTGTATGGCACCATCCGCCAGAATGAAGACATGCAGGAGCCAGCAGGCAAGGAAGGCATTGCCGATATTACGAATGAACTGTTCAGCTATGGCAGCACGACGCACGACCGGATCGGGTTGCAGAAGGCGTTTGACGACATTGCCGCCAGCGAAAATGCCGGGGCCGATTTCAGCCTGAACGTACTGACGCCCGATTTTGACCGGGGCCTGGAACTGCTGGCGGAAAACGAACTGCACCCCGCCCTGCCTGAACAGGGGTTCAAGGTGGTGCGCGCCAATACCGCGGCCTCCCTGTCCGGCCTGCTGCATTCGCCTGAATACCTGTTCCAGCGCGCGATGCAGGGCGCGGTATCCCCTGCGGGCGACCCGTCCCTGCGGCAGGCGCAGCCGGATGAGGTGATGAAACTGACGCTGGCGGACTGTCGCGCATTCTGGAAAACGGCCTACAGGCCGGACCTGACCACCATTGTCATTACCGGTGACATTACGCCCGCCGCCTCCTACCGCGCGATATCACGCACGTTTGGTACATGGCGCGCCAGTGGGCCGACACCCATGGTTGACCTGCCCCCGCGCCCCGACAGCCATACCAGCGTAATGAAGGTGCCCGACCCGTCCAGCACGCAGGCTACCGTCTCCCTGCCCGAAAGCCTGTCGCTGAATGTCGCCAACCCGGAACACTTCGCGCTCAACCTGGGCAACGAAATCCTTGGATCGGGTTTTTCATCCCGCCTGTACCGCGACCTGCGCGTACGCAGTGGTTACGTCTATACCGTGCGCAGCCACCTGACATGGAAGCGCCACCGCAGCGCCTACAGCATTTCCTTTGGCGCGGATCCCGACAAGGTCGCGGCGGCACGTGATGCAGCCATCCATGACCTGATGGCCATGCAGATACAACCCGTCAGCGAAAACGAACTGGCCATGGCCCGTGCGGGCATGCTGCGTGGCCTGGCCCTGCAATCCGCCAGTCTGGACACCATTGCGGCGGGGTACCTGCATTTCAGTGACCTGGGCCTGCCGCTAAACCAGAATGATATCGCGGCACAGGCCTATTACACGCTGGATGCCGCCGCCATACGCGATGCATTCCGTAAATGGATACGTCCCGCCGACCTTGCGGAAATCATCAAGGGACCGGCGACGACGCCGTGATGAATGTATGGGGCTGGTGCCTGCCAGCCCCTATATTTTTAATAATGAGTAAATATTGAAGCATAATCAGGCACGGTACTGTCGCAAATAACCATTTCCATAACAGTGAAAAACCCTGCAGCAGGGTTGAAAAAATACTAGAATCGTCGATAGACGATCCATATTCGAATCAAAAACTGAATAAACCAGTCCATCCCGAAAATCTGGAACGGTCTGAACAGCCAGTATTTGTAAAATTGTATAAATTATACAGAAGTTCTGGATGAAGTTTTTAAAAAAGCTTCGAAGAACGCCACCATTTAAAAAAAGATGGCACCCATACAAAAAAGGGGGCGATGCATTTCTGCATCGCCCCCTTTTCCGGCGTATCGCCCGACCTGCCAAGGCAGGCCGGATCATACGGACGGGATCAGTTCTCGGCGTTACGGCGACGGATCGCGGCACCCAGAATGTCACCCAGCGAAGCCCCGCTATCGGACGAACCGTAGTCGGAGATCGCCTGCTTGTCTTCCTCGACCTCCCGGCCGCGGATGGTCAGGGCCAGCTTGCGGGCTGCGCGGTCAACCGACACGACCTTCGCATCGACGCGTTCACCAACGGCGAAACGCTCCGGACGCTGATCGGCCTTGTCACGGGCCAGTTCCGCACGGCGGATGAAGCCGGTCAGGACGTCGTCAACCTTCACCTCGATGCCGTTCGACTGAACAGCGGTGACGATGCAGGTCACGATCGCGCCCTTCTGCACCTTGCTCAGCGTGTCAGCAGCGGGGTCTTCCTGCAGCTGCTTGATGCCCAGCGAGATGCGTTCCTTTTCCACGTCCACATCCAGGACCTTGGCCTTCACGACCTGGCCCTTTTCGTAGTGGCTCATGGCGACTTCGCCCGGCTCGTCCCAAGACAGGTCGGACATGTGAACCATGCCGTCGATGTCCGCGGACAGGCCGATGAACAGGCCGAATTCGGTGATGTTGCGGATCTCGCCTTCCACCACGGAACCAACCTTGTGTTCCTCGGCGAACTGCTCCCACGGGTTGCGCTGCACCTGCTTCAGGCCCAGCGAGATGCGGCGCTTCGCGCTGTCCACATCCAGAACCATCACATCGACTTCCTGCGAAGTGGCGACGATCTTGCCCGGATGGACGTTCTTCTTCGTCCAGGACATTTCGGACACGTGCACCAGACCCTCGACGCCCGGCTCCAGCTCCACGAATGCACCGTAATCGGTGATGTTCGTGACGCGACCGGTGTAACGGGCACCCGGCGGGTACTTGATCGCCACGTTTTCCCACGGGTCAGCTTCAAGCTGCTTCATGCCCAGCGAGATACGCTGCGTGTCGGGGTTGAAGCGGATGACCTGCACGCGGACCGGCTGGCCGATCTGCAGGGCTTCGGACGGGTGGTTGATGCGCTTCCATGCGATATCGGTCACATGCAGCAGGCCATCGACGCCGCCGAGGTCCACGAACGCACCGTAATCGGTGATGTTCTTGACCACGCCATCGAGGATCATGCCTTCCTTCAGGCCCTGGATCAGCTCGCTGCGCTGTTCCGCACGGGTCTCTTCCAGAACCGCACGACGCGAGACGACGATGTTGCCGCGTGCGCGGTCCATCTTCAGGATCTGGAACGGCTGGGGCACGCCCATCAGCGGGGTCACGTCGCGCACGGGGCGGATGTCCACCTGGCTGCCGGGCAGGAACGCCATTGCGCCGCCCAGGTCAACGGTGAAGCCACCCTTGACGCGGCCATAGATGGTGCCGTTGACGCGCTGGTTGTTTTCGAACGCCTTTTCAAGGTTCGACCAGGCTTCCTCGCGGCGGGCCTTTTCGCGCGACAGGACGATGGACCCGTCACGGTCTTCGTACCGCTCGACAAACAGTTCGATAACGTCACCCGGCTTGACATCGGGGGTCACACCCGGCGGGCCGAATTCCTTCAGGGCGACGCGCCCTTCGCTTTTCAGGCCGACATCGACAATCGCGTATTCATCCGTAAGGCGGACAACGCGACCGGTGACAACGGAACCGTCAAATGCGGAGTCGCGACCGAGGGTTTCCTCAAGAAGGGCGGCAAAGTCCTCGCCACCCTTATGGTCGGCGACGGGCTGTGTTGTGGCTGAAGCCATGAGCTACTCGTAAATCCTGTAACCCTGTCCTACCCCTTGGGGCGGATACAGGGACAATCCTGCGCCCCCGCCTGCCCGCATTGAAGCGGGACAATGGGAACGGCTTGCCCGGCGGATACGCCACGACACGGTCGCGGCTCGCCTGACGGCCAAAATTGACGCCATACCCCGCGCCACGCGGGCGCGTGGGGTATATACCGTTCAGCACAGACACCCTATGGGCGGCGTATGTCAATAAAAACCCGCAATATGGGGCCTGGTTCCCGCACAAAATCACCCTAGCGCGTCATGCGCGCCACGATCCGCAGGGCTTCGGCCAGCACTTCATCCGCGCTCAGGCCATCGGTCTCGATGCGTACGGCATCACCGGCGGCGCGCAGGGGGGCGACGGCGCGGCTGGAATCGGCCCTGTCACGGGCTTCGATCTCACGCTCGACCCGGGTGATCTGGTCCTCGCGGTCGGGTGCGCCGGGGTCGGTCGCCAGCTGTTCCCACCGCCGCGTGGCGCGTGTGCGCGGGGAAGCGGTAATGAACAGCTTGACCGGGGCATCGGGAAAGATGACCGTCCCGATATCGCGCCCGTCCAGCACCGCGCCATGTTCGCCCGCAAAACGGCGCTGTACGTCAACCAGAACGCGGCGCACGGCTGGCTGGGCTGCGACTAGGCTGGCCGCGCGATCGACCTCGGGCACGCGCAGGTCGGTGCGGCTCAGGTCTTCCAGCCCGACACTGGCGGCGAATGCCTCCGCCTGTCCCTGCGCGGGGTCATGGCCCGCGTCGATCATCCGCCGCCCCGTCGCACGATACAGCAGCCCCGTATCAAGGTAAGGCAGGTCGAGCGCCTGCGCCAGCCGCCTGGCAAGGGTGCCCTTGCCTGCCGCAGCGGGACCGTCAACCGCTATGACCAGCCGCCGGGTCATGCCGCGATCCCGGCGCCGATGCTGTTCATGAGCGTGATGAAACCGGGGAAGCTGGTGTCAATGAACGCGGTATCATCGACGCAGACCGGCTTTTGTGCCGCAAGGCCCATCACGATCGCGCTCATGGCCAGCCGGTGGTCCATGCGGGTCTGGACCAGACCACCGCCGGGAATGGCCCCGCCCGTGCCATGCACGATCATGTCATCACCCACGACATCCACCTTCACGCCATTGGCTTCCAGCAGGGCAACGGTGGCGGACAGGCGATCGCTTTCCTTCACGCGCAGTTCCTCCAGCCCGCGAAAGCGCGACTGCCCGGTGGCATGGGCGGCGACCACCGCCAGGACGGGATATTCGTCAATCATGGACGGCGCGCGGGTTGCGGGCACGTCCACGCCATGCAGGACGCCTGTGGTGGCGGTGATATCGCCCACAGGCTCGCCCCCTTCCACGCGTTCGTTGCTGATGACCAGATCCGCGCCCATTTCCTTCAGTGACGTGAACAGCCCGGTGCGCAGCGGGTTCAGCCCCACGCCGCGCACGCTGACCGTTGACCCCGGCACCAGCAGGGCCGCCGCCAGAATGAACGCCGCCGATGACGGATCGCCCGGCACCACGATGTCACGCGCCACCAGTTCGGGCCGCCCCTGCAGGGTAATGACGCGGCCACCGGCGCCCATGGGCTCGACGGTCACGGTGGCACCGAAATGGCGCAGCATGTTTTCGGTATGGTCACGGGTAGCCACGGGTTCTTCCACCCGGGTCTCGCCCTGCGCGTTCAGGCCGGCCAGCAGCACGGCCGACTTCACCTGTGCGGAGGCCACCGGCAGGCGGTATGACAGCGGCGGCGGGTTGGCGTTGCCCTGTATGGCCAGTGGCAGGCGACCGCCCTGACGCGACAGGAACACGGCACCCGTGGCAGCCAGCGGGTCCATCACCCGCTTCATCGGGCGACCGCGCAGGCTGGCGTCCCCCGTCATGACAGACGTAAAGCCATGACTGGCCAGAATACCCGACAGCAGGCGCGCCGCCGTGCCCGAATTGCCCATGTCCAGCACATCCGCCGGTTCACGCAGACCATCCAGCCCGCATCCCTGCACCGTCCAGTTCCCGGTTCCCGTGCGCGTGATGTCCGCACCCAGCGCGCGCATGGCATCGGCGGTACGCAGCACGTCTTCGCCTTCCAGCAGGCCGGTGATGTGGGTCGTGCCACGCGCAAGGGCCGCGAACATCAGCGAACGGTGGCTGATCGATTTGTCACCCGGCACCTGGACCGAACCGGAAAGGGGCGCGCGCGGGGCATGGACCGTCAGCGCGCGGACGGAAGATTGGACGTGATCGGTTTTCATACGTCCTCCAATTCCGTATTCCGGGTGGCAAAGTCAATCACAGATCGGCATGATCGCCCTGCCGGCGCATGCCCCGGTGTTTGACATTACGTCTACAAACTGGCATGGGGCTGCGCCTTTTGCCACTTCCGGATACCGTGGCTTCATTCATAATCAAAACAGGATCGACAGGTTCAAGATGGCTCAGTCCAACCTCGGCACCAAACGTGTCTGTGTCTCCTGCAGCGCCCGTTTCTACGATCTGAACAAGAATCCGGCCGTCTGCCCCAAATGCGGCGCTGAACAGCCCGTGGAACTGCCGCGCGTCCGTCGCCCGGTGGAAGCTGCCCCCGAATCCAAGCCCAAGGCGGCTGATGACGCACTCGAAAACGATGTCGACGTCGATCTGGATACCGACGCCGATGATGATGACGCCGCCGTCCTGCCTGACGATGCGGGCCTTGATGACGATGACGACGATGATATCAGCAGCGCCGACATCGACGTGAAGACCGACAAGGACGACCACGACAACTGACATGATCCGGCCCGGGACACACTGTTCCGGGCTGTTTTTGTATCAGGCGCGCGGGTTGCGGCGTTCGATCTCGACCCCAACCGATTCGGCGTCGTCAAAGATATCCAGCTTTTCCACGCACACGCGCGTGATGCGGATGCGCCTGTCCTCCAGCACGCCAGCCGCGATTCGTTCGGCCAGCGTTTCCACCAGCGCGACATGGCCACGGGCCACGATTTCGCGCACCAGCAGCACCACACGTTCATATGATACCGTGCGCCCCAGATCGTCCGGTCCTACATCCAGCGTCGCACTGTCCGGCACGCCAAAGACCACATTGACGCGGATGCGCTGGGTCACGCCCTGTTCATGTTCAAATACGCCAATATGGGCATCCAGCACCATATTGCGCACAAACAGGCAGCGCAGTGGCTGCGGTTCATTCCATGGCGACAGCAGGGACATGGCGGATCCAGTCGGTTGAAAGGTTCAGGCCGGGGGGGGAGCGGGCGACCACTGCATGTGCTGCCCCCCGTCAAGGGCAAGCATCTGCCCGGTTACGGACGGCAGGCAGAGCAATGACAGTGCCGCGCGCGCGATTTCATCCGGCGTTGCCCCATGCCCCAGCGGGACGGAGGCGCACTGCCGGGCGAAATGGTCCGCCGTCTGCCGTGGCGTGGGCAGCACCGGGCCGGGACCGATGGCGTTGACCCGGATACGATGCGGCGCCAGCGCCAGCGCCATGGTCTGCGTCAGGGTCCACAGCGCGGCCTTGGATACGGTGTAACTGACAAAATGCGGGGTCAGGGACCACACGCGCTCATCCAGCATGTTCAGCACCATGCCTTCGGCCCCGGGGGAGAGCAGGCGTGCGAATTCCTGCATCAACACGAAGGGCGCGCGCGTATTTGGTTCCATATGCCCGTCCCATCC
>NZ_VWPI01000008.1 GCF_015155755.1 Komagataeibacter sp. FXV3
CGCTGGGTGGTTGAACGGACATTCGCCTGGCTGGGACGGTGCAGGCGGCTCGCCAAAGATTGGGAAAAGTCCATTGCTTCCTCAACCGCATGGACATTGATCGCCTCGATCCGCATGCTCACACGACGGACAGCAAGGCATTGTCAAGCTTGAAAAACTTTCGGATCGGGCTCTTAATGCCTGATACCTGTTACATCGTCCCGAT
This sequence comes from Komagataeibacter sp. FXV3, assembly GCF_015155755.1. Taxonomy (GTDB): domain Bacteria; phylum Pseudomonadota; class Alphaproteobacteria; order Acetobacterales; family Acetobacteraceae; genus Komagataeibacter. The sequence continues at coordinate 206 of NZ_VWPI01000008.1, forward strand.
CGCAAGTGCTGCACGCCGTGGTCTCCAGCAGGTGATCGGGGGGACTGTTCTGTCTTTTCCGGCCCTGCTAACAGGATTCAATACAGTCTGCATGGGCCGGTATTCCCGTCAGGCATGGGCCGAAGCCGTTGATCTGCCGGATCCAGTCCCCGCATGCGTCACGGGCAGGGAAAAACTGGTCATGTCTGTTACCGCAAGGCGTCATCAAGCAACTCCTCAAGCGACATTTCTTCCCCCTGGCTGGACAGGAGGGCATCCAGAAGCCCGTCAATGGCTAGGACAGCCAGTCCATGTACCTTGCCCCAGTGGGCCGCGCGTGTTCCGCTGCGTGTCCGCTGGGGCTGGTGATCTGCCATGTTGTCGATCAATTGGGTCAGCATGTGTGAAGTCCGGGCGGAGGCGGCAGCCAGCGCGGTATCGCCCCGGTCAATCACGTCACTGCGAAACATCAAGGTAAACAGGCCCGGATTGTGAATGGCAAAGCGCACGTAAACCAGCCCGGCGGCATGGGGGCCCTTTTCAAGAACGGGTTCAAGGGCAGCAGCCAGTTCTTCATAGCCAACGGTTGCCAGCGCGCTCAGCAGGCCCGCAAGATTTCCGAAATGCGGGACGGCCGCCGCAGAGGAAACGCCAGCATGGCGCGTTATGGCACGCAGGCCAAGGGCTGTAATTCCCTGCTGTTCCAGCAGGGCACGGGCCGAATGCAGAAGTGCCGCCCGCAGGTCCCCATGATGGTAATTTTTCATGACTTTCTGCCGTTCCATTACCTGCACTCCCATGATCGCCCTACCTGTCATCATCCTTGACAATAGGTTGGGGGAGATATCTTATCATTGATAAGTTCGAATTTCAGGGTGGGTCAAGCAAGGATCTCACCACAAAAGGATTTACCATGCTTTTCTGTCGTTCCAGTCTTACGGTTGCGGGCCTGCTTGCGGGTATCTGTTTTCCTGCCCTGAGTGTCGGCGCCCATGCCGCCACGGCCGCCGCCCGGACCGGACCGGGCACGCTGAGTGCATCGGAAACTCTGGCGCCATCTTTCAGCCTGCCCGATGCGGGGCGATCGGTGCGCATTACTTACCTTTCCACGAATGGTGTGACGGACAGGGGACTTGTCCCCGTGACGGCGGAAGTCATCCTGCCCACTGGCAAGCCGCCAGCAGGTGGCTGGCCGATCGTGGCCTGGGCCCATGGCACGGTAGGGGTGGCTGACCATTGCGCGCCGTCCAACAATCCATGGACCGAACGAAACCGTCGCTATCTGTCAGAATGGATGAAACGTGGCTTTGCCGTGGTCGGGACCGATTATCAGGGACTGGGCACGCCCGGCACGCATGCCTATCTCGATACCCGCGTAGAGGCTTACAGCCTGCTGGATGGCGTGCGCGCGGCACTTGCCGGGGTTCCGGGGCTACAAAACAAAATCATGATTGTTGGACAGTCGCAGGGTGGCGGGGCTGCATTTGCTTCGGCCGCTTTTGCCCCCGTTTATGCGCCTGAACTGAATATCCGCGGAACGGTGGCCACGGGCGCGCCCTATATCACGCCAGAACTGCTGCAGCAGATGACCGCACTGGATCAGGCAAAGGGCGGCTATAATCCCGTTATGGTCTATGTCCTGTATCTTGCACAGGGTCTGGCCGGCTACGATCCTGCTTTCCGTCCTGAAGATACCTTTACCCCAAAGGCGATGCCTGCATACCGGGCGGCTGCAGATCTATGTGTACATGAACTGACGGATAAGGTAATGCAGGACGGACTGAATTTCAGCAATTCCCTGAAGCCTGGTTTCCAGAAAACCCTTGCGCCCGCCCTGCTGGCAATGAAATATCCGACCATGAAACTTCCGCAGCCGCTGTTCATGGGAACAGGTGAACTGGACCGTGATGTTCCGCCGCCGCTGCAGTTGGGTCTTGTCAAGGCGGCCTGCGCTGCGGGGACGGTTGTGCAGGCGCATGTCTACAAGGGACTGAACCACGACCAGACCGTCAATACATCCCTGCCGGATTCAGAAGCCTTTACAAAGGCAGTCATGGCGGGCCAGCCTGTTATACCCCAATGCAGCCCGACCCCTGAATAAATATCCGAAAAACTAGCCGGGTCGGGGGCAATGGAGCGCCTGATCCGGTTGTGTCATAATTCTGTACCCGGTTATTTATTTTGTTTTCTCTGTATTATAATTTAAGTAGTGGATAACTACTTTTAAGTTTCATGGTGAAATTAACGTATATTTATAATGTATTAATATTACTGGACAAAAATATCTTACCTACGACCAATGTTCGGCTCGTTGACTGGAGGCTGCTGATAGAACAAATATCCTTGCAAAACGGATAATTATGCGCATATATACGCATAATTATCTGCTTGTCAGGAAAATAAAATGACGATCAATCGACTGAAATATTTCAGGATCATGAAAGGCGAAACACAGGTCCAGACCGCCCGTGCGGCAGGTGTAACACAACCAACATATCAGCGCTGGGAAACAGGCAAGGCCGAAGTTCCACAAAATCATCTTTCCAAACTGGCAAAGCATTTCAAGACCACCGAACTGGAATTGTTTGGTCGACATCCGCCGAAAATCGTAGCGCTTTATGATGATGAAGCGCCACCGAATCTGCAATATTACGGTGAATGCGCAGTACATTTCTGCGGCGGTGGTGAGCCATTGGTGCTTTCGCTTTCAGAAGCAGCGTACACGCAAGCTTATGGTGAGTTGCAAAGTAAAAAGCAGTTCATCGTTATAAAGGACTTGGGTAATCGTACCGTAGCGATCCGACAAAAGGCGATTTCCGAGTTTTATTTTTCCAGTGAGGCGTATGATACCTACGGGCCGGATCATAATGACTACAAACTGGCAACGCCAATCCAGATGCCCGACGGCCGGGATTGGGCGATTGTTGAGGCTATCCAGAACCAGGAGATCTCCGGGAATAATTCAACATCGGATTTTACCGAAAAAGATGTCAGGCATGTTCGGGATCGGATCATGATTACGGATGAACAGTTCGATGAACTGGTGGCCAAAGGACTGATTAAACCTGAGGACGTTGCGGTTGAGAAGGGGGCCAGAGCAGCAGAAACTGATGAGATTATGGCCTTGGCTCACACGGTAACAATCCAGTTCTCGACAGGCAGGCAGCGAGAAATCACTTATACTGATTGCAACCTGTTCGAATGTATCGAGCCTCTTGTCGATGTATATTATCCTCACAGTAGAAATGGCGATGATGAGCCAATCATGATCATGCTGCCGTATGAAGGCTATCATCGGACTGCATTCTTCAACAGGGATATGCTGGATTATATTTCGTTCCCGACCCATAAAATCGAACAGGATAAAGTCGAAAGTTATGATAATGAATAAAGAAAAATCAGGTATTCGTGTCGGATTTTGTGTAAAAATAGAAGAAAAATGTTTTAATCAGATATTCGGGCATGCAGGTTCTGCGCGGTTGTGCATGCCCGTTATTCTATCAGGGCAGGCCGCTTAACTGTGTCAGCATGACCTCCCACAATGCAGCGCTGTCCACCATGCGCAGGAAAAGCGCATTGCGCGGTCGGTCGGTGACCTGCCACCAGTCCACGGCTGTGGCCCCCTGCATGAGGGGGCTGTCCACCTCGACCGAAACATTGACCGTGCGACCTGCAAACAGGTCTGGCGCCAGCAGCCAGCCGATAGTGCAGGGATCATGCAGCGGGGCGCCATCCCATCCATATTTCTGAAGGTCGAACCGTTCGGAAAATCCCAGCATGGCTGCCGCCGCCTGCGCGCAACGACCGGGCAGGGCGCGCAGGCGGGCCAGACGCGATGCGTTGATCAGGAATTGATGTGTGATATCCAGCGGGACCAGCGTCAGTGGCAACTGCCTGCGCAATACAATGTCCGCCGCATCGGGATCAGCGAATATATTGAACTCGGCACTGGGGGTTATGTTGCCACATTCGGAATAGGCCCCGCCCATGGAGACAACCTGCCCGATGCGTGCCGCAATATCGGGCGCCTTGATCAACGCTACGGCAAGGTTGGTCATGGGACCAAGGGTAACCACGGTTATACTGCCTGCAGCATGGGCACGGACTGTATCAATCAGGAAGTCCACGGCATGCTGGTCCTGTGGGCGCAGTGCCGGTTGTGGCAGATCCGGGCCATCCATGCCGGTCCGGCCATGCACATGTTCGGCCGTGATGGGCGTGCGTCGCAGGGGGGCGGTGCACCCGGCATATACCGGGATATCCGCCCGCCCTGCCAGTTCCAGTATCTTGCAGGCATTCGTGGCGGTCTGGCTGACCGGCACGTTGCCCGCTATGGTGGATAGTCCAAGGATTTCCAGATGCGGTGCCGCCAGCGCCATCATGATGGCAATGGCATCATCCTGACCGGGGTCCGTATCGATTATGATCTTTTGCACATCCACTGGGGTTTCATTCCTTTTCGCGGTTGGATTGTTACTGGATGATGATACCAGCGATCGCGGCACTCAGCAGGTTGGATAGCATGCCCGCCATCACGGCGCGGGTGCTGCGGCGGGCGACTTCCTCGCGCCGGTCGGGGCACTGGCTGCCGAAGGCCGCGACCAGCAGGCCGATGGAACTCAGGTTGGCAAAGCCGCATAGCGCGAAGGACGCAATCGCGGCAGCCCGCGGCGACAGCACGCCGCCGCGTATGTCGGGACCAAGATGCAGGTAGGCGACGAATTCGTTGACCACCATCTTCAGCCCCAGCACCGCACCCACGGTGCCACATTCGGCCAATGGCACGCCAAGCAGCCATGCGACCGGGGCAAACAGCAGTCCCATAAGGTATTCCAGTGACAGGGCAGGCCAGCCGACAACCCCGCCCACGCCCTGCAACATCCCGTTGACCAGCGCAATCAGCCCGATACACGCCACCAGCATGGCCGCGACCGATACGGCAGTGCGCGTGCCATTCAGTGCCCCTTCCATGACGGCTTCAAAAAAGGCGCGATGATAGGCGGCATTGCCTGTGGCAAGTGACGTGGGCGGCGTGCCGGGGGGAAGGGGGTCAAGCAGTTTGGCAAAAAGCAGCCCGCCGGGTATGGCCATGAAGGACGCGGCGACCAGATAATGCGCCGGAATCCCCAGCCCGACATAACCCACCAGTGTCGCACCGGATACGGATGCCGTACCACTGCACAGCACGCTGAACAGTTCCGTCCCGCCCATGGTGGCAAGGTAGGGGCCAAGGGCGACCGGCAGTTCGCTTTGCCCGACAAAAATGGTGATGATGGCGCCAAAGGATTCAACGGGTGATGTCCCGGCCAGCCACTGCAGCCCGCGCCCGAACACGCGCGCGAAGACCTGCATGATGCCGCAATGGTACAGAATGGCGATCAGGGCGCTGACATAGACCAGCGATGGCAGCACCTGAAACGCAAAAACATAGCCTTCCCCCGGAAAAACCGTATTCATCCGCGGCCCTACCAGCGCGCCAAACAGGAACCGCCCGCCTTCATCACCATAGGCCAGCAGGTGCGTCACCATGCCCGATGCCGCGCGCAGCAGCGCCTGCCCGGCAGGGATGCGCAGGACGATAAACCCGATGGCGACCTGAAGCCCAAGGCAGGCAAGGATGATGCGCGGCCTGATCTGCCTGCGGTCAGTTGAGAAGAGGATGCCTGTGCACACCAGAAGTATGATACCGATACATCCACGGATATGCATGAAACCGCCTTAAGGGAAGCAGGGAGACAGGTTCTGGGTAACGGTTTTTCTGATTATATGGTTGATTTATCGTAACATTGCATAAGCGCGCGTCAAGCTGCAGATGCCATGCATGCCACCTGCATGAAGAACGGACACCATCATTTCCCGCCCTGTTCCGGGTTGTGGTCAAGAAGGGTGACCTTCATATGGCTGAATTCGGTCATGCCGTTTTCGGAAAAAATCATGATCCGATCGGCATCTGCTGGCGGAAAAACAAGATCCGTTATGACAACCGAACCATTGCGCGACAGAACTTCTACCGAATTGCGGTCAACAATGACATGCAATGCAATTTCCCCTGTCGGGGCAGGCATGCTGACGCTGTGTTCATGGTTGAACCCGGGCGAAAAATCTGTCTGGCCCGAACGTGACCGGTCGACGGTCAGTGTCTGTTTCTTCATGTCATAGACAATTTCCGTGCCGCTATGACCATCGACAGTAGCCCGCACGCATATTCCGGCACGATCCGCGCCATGCATATGCATGCGCATGTCAATGTCCATAACCTGACCACGCACGGTTTCGGGCAGCAGGCGTCGCGCAGAGGAAAGTCGCATACCGTCAAAGGACAGTGCCGCATGGGTAGCAACCAATGCGGTGTAATGCCCGTCAGGGGTCAGGCAAAGCTGTGGCCGGCCATCAATGGTCCGGAGGGCCATGGTCATGGGCAGGGTCATCTGGCCTTTCCATGGTGCAGTCGGAACATGGGATGCATAGTCCCAGTTGCTCATCCACCCGATGGTAACCGGTCTGGCTGCTGGCAGGCCCGCAAATACGATGGCGGCGTAATGGTCTGCCCCATGATCTACCCAGTCATAGGCCGCAGGTCCTGATCCCTCGGGTAGCAGTCCTTCCGGCCGGAATGTCGTGCCATCGAAGGAACCGACGAAATAGAGACTGCCCGACCCGCCTGCGATGCCCCATGGATTGACCCCCAGCATCAGGACCCATTTCGGTTGCGTGGCATTTCCATCAAGCGGCAAGGGAAACAGCGATGGCATTTCCCACAGGATTTCCGGTCGGACCAGACCGACAGGCCCGAAATCACTAAGCCACGTCCAGTCTGTCAGGTTGGTTGATTTATACAGCTTTACCTTGGGTGCATTCGCAACGACCGTTGCCATGACCCAGTAACCCCCGGGTTCGTACCAGAACACGCCGGGATCGCGGAAATGGGGTGAAGCGGGCGACAATGTCAGCACAGGGTCTTTGTGATAGGATTTCCACGTCCGGCCATCATCAAGACTGTAGGCAAGGGACTGGGCCTGCACGTCTGGCGTATCGGATGCATTGTGTTTGAAAACGCTGGTATACAATGCCACCAGTGGCGGGTTGTCCAATGTGCCAAGCCCGGACGTATTGTGCGTATCCACCACCACTGTTCCGGAAAAGATGTCTTTTGTTTCACTGAACGACAGGGCCACGTCCTGCTCATGCCAATGCAGCATATCCGTGCTGGTCGCGTGTCCCCATGACATATTGCCCCATTCCGGGGCTTCCGGATTGTACTGGTAGAAAAGATGATAGACCCCCTTGTGGAAAAACGGGCCATTGGGGTCATTCATCCAGTTGCGTTGGGGCGTATAATGCAACAGCGGGCGCCACTGCGGTGTATCATCCGCCTGCGCCACGGACCGGTTGGTCAGTAATGTCATCTATACAGTCCACCGTATCATTTCTGTCCGCATGGTATTGATGTCTCCCCGCATGGTATTGATGTCTCCCCTTCAGAATGCCGGTGGCGCATGGATGACTGATGTACAAACGAAGCAGGTCAGGCGCCTATTCCCACCGGTAGGGATCATACCGGTCTGGCGCGTTATTGCCATATCCCCGTCATCCCGGCGACAGGAATGCCTGACGCAAATATGCATATTGCCGGTCATCAAGGGGCATCCGGCATCGGGGGAAGGCCTACGCGGCCTCCCCCTCCGGGAAAATGGTAATGGCTGCCCGGGGGGGGATATCTGTCAACCTGTTGCGGACGGGGACGGGCGACAGATGGTCTGGCATTATCGTCACACGGATATGCAATCCGGAGGACCGTTTTCAAATTCGCGTTGCTGCCTGCCTGTATGTTCACGCTTTTGACTGTCTGAACAGCCAGTCCCTTGCGGCCCTGATATAAAAGAATTTTCGCGCCGATCCCATGTGATCGACGCCTTCGAAGGTCAGGAAGGTGATGTTGGCGTCGTGGGCAAGATAGCCATTGACCTGATCGGTCAGCTTCTGCTGACTGTCGACCGGGAAAATGAGGGCGGGATCGAGGTGTTCCGATGGCCGGACAACCCTGCCGCCTGCCTGTTTCCATACCGGTATGCATTTTTCATTCCAGGGCGTGGCCTTGTCATCCTCTGACCCGGTAATGATCAGGACTTTCTGGCTGGCAAGGGGGACAAGGTCACCGGGCCGCTGCTGCCCCGCAATGATCAGGCCTGCCGCAAAGGTCTGTGGATGTTTCGCCATAAGCCACAGCGACGTCATGGCCCCCATGGACCAGCCGGTGCAGTAAACCCGTCTGGGATCGATCTTCAGGATCTTGTCACGGCGGTCATCCAGATTGGGATTGCCATAGTTCCATGTATTACTGAGAAGGGATTCGACAAGCCGGTAGGTGTTCTCGACATCGGATGTATGTTCCCAGTAATCGTTCATCGTCGTGCGTTCGTAGCGTGGGGTGATGACGACACATTCGTGCCGGTCCTGTTCTTCAGGCAGGCTCCAGATACTGGCTATGCACTGTTCCGTCAGTGTCTGGGCACAGGTACCATCCGGACTGGTTCCGGAATGGGTGACGGCAAGGACGAGGGGATAGGACCTGTTCTCCCCACCTTTTTCCAGGAAGGATTTCGGCAGGTAGATGCTGTATTCAAGCCAGGCGGAACGCGTGTCATCCCACCACCAGTGATGCTGCTCCCACGCATCGACACCACGGATGGCAACACTGTTTCCGCGTCGGCCTGCGTTGCTCCATATGGTCTTGCTGGCGGCATATACCGTGCCATCTGTTGTCCTGACATCCCGGACCTGTGTCAGCGCGACCCGATCACTGTCGGTTGTGGGCAGGCTGAGGTCCGGGTCATGCCGGAACTCCGTAACGACATATCTGCCGGTGATGCTCTTGCGGTCCGGGCGGAGTGCTGGTTCGTTATTGGTATAGATGGCCATGACAGGGCGCGGCGTTGGTGGCGCAGTGGTGTCGTTCTTGTCCGGTTCCTGCGGCATTCCCGCGAAAAACCCCCGGGCTGCGGGAAAGACGGCCGTGGCATAGGTATCATGCGTCAGGCTGGCAGGGTCGATCGCGACATCATATTCTGCCGCGATGCCATAAACCTTTTCCCCACCGCCTGTGACTTCACATAGCGCGCAGATGCCCTGAAGGCCCGGCGCTTTGGGCTTGTGGGGGCCGGGACCGTCGGGGCCGTCCGGGCCACCTGTAGATGCGGCCATGAAGCCATTGCCGCCCGCTGCGGCATGGGTGGCCTGAACACCAAGCCCCATGGCAGAGACCGCACCGGCGAAAGCTGCCCCTACGGTCACGAAGTTGCGTCTTGATACATCGGTCATGGGTGTTTTCTCCGGTCAGGGCAGGTGGGTTCAGGCCATGGTGAGGGGCTGTTTGAAAAGTCAGATCAGGAAATGCCCTGCAATCACAAGGACGTTTCTGGTGAAGCCTTTTCAGAATGCTTCGAATGACGTCGCCTTTTTAAAAAGCGGCATCTAAAAAATTTTGTTATTTTCCAGCAGTTTCCAAGGCAGCGGAACTCCCCGCATCATGTATTCGTTGGCCTGTGGCATATGTAGTGTGCGGCATATGGCGCAAGCTGGTCCTGCGTCATCGGGAGGTTCCCATGGCCTGTTTTGTAAAAACAGCATCGTTATGTCTGGTCGTGCTGGTCATCGGGGCGCCCCTGACTGTCCATGCCCAGTTTGCCGCCCCCCGTTCATCACCGGGGAAGCCCGTCACCGCGCCCCCGCATGGGCAACCTGGACCGGAAACCGGTCCATCTGAACATCGACATATGAAAAAACACGTAAAACAGGGTCACTCTCCATCAGACCGGCCAGCAGCAGGGCAGGAGCCGGTAATGGAGGATCAGCAGGGAGCGGGGCAGACGCCCCCCATGCAGTAAGCCGATGAACATTCCTGTATCCGCTGAAGGGATGCGGATTGAGGCCTGCCGAAAGACGTGTTTTGTCCGTTATCCTCCATGATGGCGACATCATGCCGGGACATACAGGGGCATGGAATCTTCCCACAGGCTGTCCGTCAGGATACGCTTGTGGCTGCCATTGGCATTCATGATGAAGATCTGACCGTAAGGCTGGAATGTATTGTCATACAGGGCCGCTTCGTCACGGAAGCCATATATGCCACTGGACCACATGATCCGCCCATCGGCGGTCCATACGGCATGGCCGTCATTGGCGCCGCAGGTGGTCAGCCGCTTCAGCCCGGTTCCATCGGGCCGGATGGTGAAAATATCATAATTTTCATCGTCCACCCGACGTGTGAACACGATCCGGCTTCCATCGGGCGACCAGCCGGGCAGGTTGTCATATGCAGTGGTCAGCACCCGTGTCTGCCGGGTCGGCAGGTCCAGTATGCGCAGGCCCATGTTGTTTTCGCCCCATACCCGATACACGATCTGCTGGCCATCGGCGGAATAGCTGGGGAAACCCGAATGTATGGTGCCATCGGTCAGGGGTTCGACCGCGCTGCCGTCGCGGCGCATGCGCATGACCGTTGCCTTGCCCGTGCGGCGCGCCTGGAACCACTGGCCCAGGCCAAAGGCGATCCACTGCCCATCCGGTGACCAGGCGGGGGCAAACGCACCGGCCATGCCATGCGCCACCTGCATCTGGTTGAGGTGTGTTCTGGAGACGTCAAAGATCCGCTGCCGGTCCGATCCATCCGGGTTCATGATTGCGATGGAAGAATTGAGTGCCTTTTCCGTCAGTACCAGCTTGCCATCACGTGACAGGCCGGGAAAGACATCCGTATGCCGGTAATCCCGCCCTGGATCCCAGCTGTACAGGGGCTGGTTCTGGGCAAAGGGTCTGAAGCTGGCTTTTTCGTACACGACCTGCCGCCCATCGGGGGACCATGCGGGGGAACGCAGCGTCCGATGCACGCTGGCAATGCCGGCGGTATAGGCCAGCCCCTCATCTGGGCCGCCCTTGCGGTGATAGCCGATGATCTGCGCTGTTACGAACTGGGGAAAGACCTTCAGTCCCGGGCCGGAGGTATGCTGGATCCGCTCCCCGGTGCCGACATCAACGGATACGATCTGGGAGACGACGGATGCGACCCCTTCGGGCCGTCTGGCCCCCCACGTGCTTTCGGTCAGCATTTCATAAAAGACCACCCGTCGACCGTCCGGTGACCATTTGGGGGAGCCAAGGCAGTAGTCTGGGCGGGCGGCAATGCGGCGGAACCCCCGGCCATCCGCACCGATTATGTAGATGCTGAGTGCCTGCGTATGTTCCCACCCCCGGCCATTGTCATGCCCGCGCCACGGGGTATTGCGGTCGGATGAAAAGGCCAGCCACCTGCCATCGGGCGACCATGCGGGGCGGAAGAAACAGTCCGGCCCCGCCTTGTCGCCTTGCACGCCGGCCGCCCCGGTCAGGTTGCGGAACTTTTTCGTCCGCAGGTCCATGACCCAGATATTCGCACGGTAGCCATCGCGTGTGGAAACAAAGGCCAGATGCATGCCGTCAGGCGACAGGACGGCGGCATCGTCCACTGATGGATGACTGATCAGGGGCGTGACATCGGTTCCGTCCAGACGGGCGTGGAATATGTCTGCCTGTCCCAGCCCGTTGCGTTCCGATGTAAAGAGGATGGACTGTCCATCCGGGGAAAAGGACGCATGGTAATCAAGGCCGTCTCCCGGTAGAAATGGCCGTTCACCACTGCCATCTGCGTTGGCGATGTAAAGCTGTGATGACGATGGCCCGATGCGATTCATCAGCATCACGCCCTTCCCGCGGGTGGCCGCCATGGCGCCAGCAGGCATGATAAGCCCGGCCCCCAGCATCTTCAGCAGGTTTCGGCGGTTCATGAAGGTTTTCCCTGTTCTGGAGAAAGTGCGGATACGGTGCATTGCTCGGGATCCATCCTTGCGGTCAGGTCACTTAATGGACGGCGTGGGTTTCAGGGTGCCTGCGTCTTGTCCCATGCGGGTCAAGGGGCAGGGCGATGCGCACACGCAGGCCAGATGGCTGGTTGTGATGAAAGGTCAGCGTGCCCCGATGGCGCTGTACGATATCGTGAATGATTGACAGTCCCAGCCCCAGCCCGCCATCCGCACTGCGGGCCGGGTCCAGGCGTGCGAAGGGCAGCAGTACGATATCGTGCATTTCCGATGGGATGCCGGGACCGTTATCCGCCACTTCGATAATGGCCTCATTGTTGTGCCGCCTTGTGTCAACCTGCGCCTGGCTGCCAAATTTGCAGGCGTTATCGATCAGGTTATTGACCATGCGGGCCACGGCCACAGGCTGGCACAGGCAGGTCAGGCCCAGATCACCCTGATAGATCACATTCCGGCCAATGGCCTCGAATTCCGCGCATACGCTTTCCACCAGCGCGCCGATATCAACCCGTTCGGCCGGTTCCGTGTCACCCTGACCCTTCAGGAACGACAGCGCCCCGTTCAGCATCCGGTTCATGAGCCACAGGTCATTGCGCAAGGCTGCGGGCGCAGCGTCGGCACCGCCCATTTCGATCCGCATGGACAGCCGGGTCAGCGGCGTGCGCAGGTCGTGGCCGATTGCCATGAGCATGCGGGTGCGTTCTTCGGTGGCGGCCGCAATCCGGGCCTGCATGCGGTTGAAGGCGCGTGCGACACGGCGCAGTTCCAACGGTCCCTGTTCGGTCAGGGGTTCGGGCGTGATGTCATGGCCAAAGGTTTCCGCCTTGTTCGCCAGTACTTTCAGCGGGCGGTTGATGCGCCACAGGCTCCACAGCGACAGGGTACCCATGATCACCAGCAGCGACAGGAACGACACGATCAGCGGCAGCGTCGTGCGCATGAGTTGTGGCAGATGGTGATTGATCCCGTTATGGGCGGTAATGAATATCCCTTCGCGGGGCATGTCGATATGGGTCGAGGTCATGCCGCTTGAATCAGCGGCACAGGTTGATTCCATGATGGTGGCGTCGCGGTTGCCCGGCTGTGCCTTGAGGATACGCCGCAACAGGACCGAAAAATGTTCGGTCGGGATCGGTGCGCAGGGAAAGGGGGCTGTCGTCTGGATCAGCATATCCGGCGTGGACATGCCGCGTGCGACGGCATCGCGCGTGGCGATCGGGCTTGCACGCAGGGCGTCGATCGCCGTCTCGATGGCCAGCGCGTTCGGCCATGGTCCTTCAGGCAGCGGTGGCACGGTCGGGCGCAGCGCCACGACCAGAAAGGCGACGACAAAAATGGTGACCAGCATGCTGGAGATCACGATCGCGACCATCTGCCCGTAAACCGTGCGGGGAAGCAGGGAAAAACGGCCCGTCATCGTTGTGGCGCTTCCCCATCGGGGGCTGTCATGTCCGGGTCGAATATATAACCATCGCCACGAACGGTCCGGAGCATTTCAAGCTGGCGCCCACCATGGGCCAGCTTGCGGCGCAGGCGGCTGACAAGCAGGTCGATGGTGCGTTCCTCGACGGCACCCGGTGAATTGTACAGCAGTTCGATGATGCGATCGCGGCCCAGTAACGTCCCGGCATGGTTCCACAGCAGCAGAAGCAGGTCGGTTTCGGCACCGGTCAGCGTCATGCGCACACCTTCCGTGCTGTAAAGGGCGCGTTTTTCCGGCGTGAAGATCCAGTTTCCGAATCTGTAACCGGGTTCGCGTGCGGCATGACCGGCCGGGATGGGTGGCCGACGCAGGACGGCTCGCATGCGGGCGGCCAGTTCCTCCAGGTCGAAAGGTTTGCTGATGTAATCATCCGCCCCCAGGTCAAGGCCCGCGATCCGTTCGCGGACATCGGCAAGGGCCGTGACCATGATGATCGGGGCAGCACTTCTGTCACGGATCAGGCGGCAGATGTCATGCCCGCTTTCCTTCGGCAGCATGAGGTCAAGCAGGACAATATCGGGCGGTCGCAATGTAATGATGGCCAGCACTTCGGCCGCCGTCATGGCGGACGCAACATGGTAACCCCTGTGTGACAGGAAACGTGTCAGCAGGCTGCGGATATCCATGTCATCTTCCACGACAAGGACAAAACGGTGCCCTTTGTGCGCCGGAAGATCATCATATCCGTGCCTGTCCGGGCGATCATTGCCAGAATGCCCCGTTACCAATCCCGTACTCCGCGCCAATCCATGCAGATCTGTCTGCGGGGGGGGAGTATATCCACTCCCGCCGCAGTGCGTAGAAAAGAGAAAGGGCGAGCGGCATTTATGTCAGGATTGACAAAAAACCATGCAGGCACGCGTCTGGCCGCCCGGGCGTAACCCACTGTTGAACATGCCCTGTTGCATTCGCGACCACATGCGGGGGTATGGTCGTGCGGCATGAAGCGCCACATACATATGCTGGCCAACAGACATTATGACAGACGACGTCATTCACTGGAAAATCAGCCCTGCATGTCAAATTCCTTCCCACAGCATCCCCATACGCAGGCGACGGTCCCCGGTGCCGCGATTGCGCGTTATTCGCCACTTCTTGCCTTTATCATGGCTATGGCCACGTTCATGCAGAACCTGGATGGGGCCATCATCAATACCTCGCTTCCGGCCATGGCCAGATCCTTCGGGGTCAGGACGCTAGACCTTTCGCTGGGGGTTACAGCCTACATGCTGGCATCCGCCGCCATTTCGCCGGTATCCGCCTGGCTGGCCATGAAATACGGCGAAAAGCGCGTGATGTGGGTGGTCATGCTGCTTTTCACGTTCTCGTCCTTCCTGTGTGGTATCGCGCAGGGACTGGGGGCGTTTGTATGCGCGCGCATCGGGCAGGGACTGGCGGGGGCTGTCATGATGCCGGTCGGCATGTCCATCATCCTGCGCTACACGCCGAAAAGTGACCTGATGAAAGCGCAGTCGGTTACGGTCTGGCCAGCACTCAGCGCACCCATCATCGGGCCTGTTTTGGGTGGCTACCTGACCCAGACCGTAGGGTGGCGGTGGAATTTCTGGCTCAATCTGCCGGTGGGCCTGATTGCCGTATTCTGCGTGCTGCGCGTTGTTCCGGCGGAACCGCCCGAAGGGGCGCCCCGGTTGGATGTCAGGGGGTTCGGGTTATGTGCCCTCAGCCTGACGTGTCTCCTGTCCGGACTGCAGCGATCGGCTGAAACAGGAACGGCGCGGCTTGTGGCTCTTGGGCTGATGGGGGTGGGCATCATGACGGGTGTCGCGGCAATCCGGCACCTGCGGCGGCATCCCACCCCCATTCTTTCCTTCGAACCGCTGAAGCGGGCCAGCCTGCGTTATGCCTCGCTTTATCCGGGGCTGATATTCCGGGCCGTATTTTCGTCAGCACCGTTCCTGCTGCCACTATTCTTCCAACTTGGTTTTGGTTTTTCACCGGCGCGTGCAGGCACATGGCTGCTGGCCTATTTCTGCGCCAATCTGGGCATCAAGCCGGCCACATCGGCCATCATCCGATGGGCTGGTTTTCGTAATGTTCTGTTCTTCAACGGGTTTCTTGTGTGTGCTTCCCTGTTGCCTTTCGTATTTCTGACACCGGATACGCCTGCCATCTGGCTTGGCCTGTCGCTGGCCTTTGCGGGCATGACCCGCTCCCTGCAATTGACAAGCCTGTCGACCGTTGCGTTTGCCGATGTGGGGCATGATGAACGCAGCAGGGCTGCCAGCATCATGTCCATTCTGGGGCAAACCGGTTCAACCGCGGGGGTAGCCATTACAGCATTCTGCCTGACGGTCCTGGAAAGTATGTATGGCCATGTGACGGTCAGCTTGAAGGAACTTCACATCGCTTTCCTCATAACGGCGGTCTGCGTGCTGGTGGGTACGCTGGGCTTTGGAAAAATGCCTGTAGATATTGGCCAGGAGGTTTCAGGCCACGGATTGCGCCGATAACCGTTGCCTTGTGACCCATTGAAAAAACGGGACTTAATCATTGGAGGCATTTGCGGCTTTCCTGCTTTCACGTCGTCGGGAAAGAGGGCGTATATCGACTGGTGCCTGTGTGCGGTGGAGGCCGCATGCTGATACGGTTCAGGCATGGCTGCTCTGGCTGCGTTCAGCCGGGGATATATTTTTTAAAACATATCTAGATATATCTTTAAATAAGATATATCGGTAAGCATGAAACACAGAAACAGACACGCAGGCGGTCGCGGTGGTGACCACAACGGTGGGTGGAACCAGAACAACGGCTCCAACTGATCCACTGCCTCTCCAGAAGGTCCGGCAATATGCCGGGCCTTTTTTATTAAGGGCTGTTTTGTTGGCAGCCATTTCATCAGCGACTGCCTGATCAACGCGATCTGCACGCATATCTGCAGGTTCCATGCCATGGTGGAAAGCAGGGCAGGGCAACTGTCATGCAGGGTGCTGTAGGTGGTTGCGGTGTCGCCGGTTTTACGCGGCGGCCTGGATACGTGCCGTTTCAATTCATACGGCAGACCTGCTGGTAGACCAAAAAGTTAATTAAAAATTGTAATTAATGAAATGCACCATTGAGATAATGGTGCGTTTTTTTTGTTTGTATGACAGATATTTTTTCAACAAGACCAATATGGTCTCTCTTGACATCAGACAGTTACATAATTAACTTAATCATACATACATAAAGTATGTAACTGTTTATACCCTCCGCTGCGTTCGCTGTCTGTGCGCATGGGGCAATGGTGTGAAAGTAGGCATGGAATATTCCAGCGACAGAAGCCTTGCGGGGCTTACGCGGCGCATGGGCCTGTGGCTTGGTGTGGCCGTGCTGCTTGGCGGGGGTGCCGCGGTGCTGCAGGTGCTGCAACTGGCCATGCTGGCGCGCATCGTTTCCGACCTTGCTTTCCATGGCCATGCCTTTGGCGATGAATTCCATGCGTTGGGACTGCTGCTTGCATTGCTGGCCGGGCGCGTCCTGCTGCAATGGGCTGCGGATATGGCGGCGGCGGAGGGCAGCCTGCGGCTGACATCCACCCTGCGCGGTGAGTTGCTGCGGCATCTGTTTAATGTTGGCCCGGTCGGCATTGCCGGGCAGGCAGCCGGACAGATGGTCACGGCATTGGGGGATGGTATCGCAGCACTGGAACCCTATTTCGCACAATATGTGCCACGTGCCGCCATGATGGTGGTAGTGCCGCTGCTGGTGCTGGCCATGGTGCTGCATCTGGATGGCTGGAGCTTTCTCATACTGGCCTGCACCGGGCCGCTCATTCCCGTTTTCATGGCGCTGGTGGGCTATCGTGCGCAGGCGATCATGGATCGGCAGTGGACACAGCTTCTGCTGCTGGGATCAGCGTTTCTGGATATATTGCAGGGCATGACCACATTGCGGCTGTTTGGCCGCGCGCGGGACAGTGTGGCTGCCATGGCCGGAATGGCGGATGAATACCGCCAGACCACCATGTCTGTCATGAAGGTGGCGTTCCTGACCTCCGCCGTGCTGGAATTCTTCGCCAGCCTGTCCATCGCCCTTGTGGCGGTCGTGTTCGGTTCCCGCCTGCTGGAAGGGAAGGCGGATTTTCAGTCGGCCTTTCTGGTCCTTTTGCTGGCGCCGGAATATTTCATGCCGCTGCGTGCGTTTTCCGCCAGTTATCATGCCCGGCAGAATGCAACCGCAGCCATGACGGGTATCAGCAGGCTGTTTGCCCTGCCGATCACGTCCATGCAACCTGACGCGCATGAAGCCAGCACTGCGCCGCTGGTATCCGTAGCGTGTGAAAACGTAACGGCCGGATACGAAAACGGCGTCCCGGTTCTGTCTGATGTAAACTGCACGTTCACGCGCGGCACCCTGACAGTCGTAACAGGTGAAAGCGGGGCCGGGAAAACCACGTTGACCCGTCTGCTGCTCGGACTGCTGCCGCCGGTGCAGGGGCGTATGACCGCCACGGATGAACACGGCATGACGCCTGCGCACTGGCACGACAGGATTGGCTGGCTGCCACAGCAGCCGCGCCTGATCCATGGCACGGTGGCTGAAAACCTGCGTCTGGCCATGCCTGCTGCCGATATGGATACCCTGAGGCGTGTCGCGGCACAGGCGGATGCCCTGTCCTTTATCGAGGCCCTGCCACAGGGGTTCGATACGCCGATTGGTGAGCGTGGTGCGCGTCTGTCCGGCGGTCAGGTGCAGCGTCTGGCGCTGGCCCGCGTGCTGTTGCGCAACCCGCAAATCCTGATCCTTGATGAACCGACAGCCAATCTTGACCCGCAGGGCGCACAGCGCGTGGCGGCGGCCATTGCGCGTGCGGCCGCAGGCCGGATCGCCATCGTGATCGCCCATCGTCCCGCCATGATCGCGCAGGCCGGGCAGATACTGCGCATACGCGACGGGCGGGTGTGTGCCGTCCCGTACAGGCTGGAGCATGCGGCATGAACACGTTTCATCGCATCATTGTCCTCATGCGGCCCATGCGGCGGGAAATGGCGCTGGGGCTTGTACTGTCCGTTATGGCGTCGCTGGCCAGTTTCGGCCTGCTGTTCCTGTCGGGCTGGTTGCTGGCCGCGGCTGCCGCGGCGGGATTGGGGGGTATTGCCGCGCGTAATGCATTCAACCTGTTCCTGCCAGCCGTCGGGGTGCGGTTTTTTGCTACCGTGCGTATTCTG
This sequence comes from Komagataeibacter sp. FXV3, assembly GCF_015155755.1. Taxonomy (GTDB): domain Bacteria; phylum Pseudomonadota; class Alphaproteobacteria; order Acetobacterales; family Acetobacteraceae; genus Komagataeibacter. The sequence goes on from NZ_VWPI01000008.1 coordinate 18,688, forward strand.
GCCCGTTATCTGGAACGCCTGGTTACCCATGACGCGACCCTGCGCCTGATCGGGCGCATGCGGACATGGAGCGTCAGTCGCCTTGCCCCGCAGGCCCCCGCCGTGCTGGCGCGGCATCGTAGTGGGGACATGCTGTTCCGCTTTGTGGCCGATACGGATCGGTTGGGGCAGTTCTATCTGGAGGGGCTGCTTCCCTTTGCCAGTGCCACCATCTGCTGCGTGGTGTTCGTGGCGGTGACGGGAATGTTTTCCCTGGCCGCCGCCATGGTGCTGGCAGTGGGGCTGGTGGTATGTGGAGGCATGCTGCCGATAGTGGCGGGTGCTGTATCCCGTCGTGCCACGCGCCGGATCAGCCACCAGCAGGACGCCATGCATGCGGACCTGACCGAAGTGCTGCAGGGCATGGGGGAGTTCATGTTCCTCGGCGCTGCGGAAAGCGTGCAGGGGCGCATTGCCGACCGGCAGGCTGATATCCGTCATGCACGCAGGCATGTGGCCCTGATTGAAGGGGGCGCGCGCTGCGCCACGACAATCATCGCCATGCTGGGCGCTGTGGGTATCCTGGCGGTGGCGAGCGGGGCCTGCCGTAATGGTTCGCTGTCAGATGCCTGCCTGCCCATGCTGGCGTTAGGTGGTCTGGCCGCATTTGATGTGGTCAGTCCGCTGCCTGCCGCACGGCAGTTGCTGGGACAGGTGTGGCATGCGGCGACCCGGGTATTCGCCATGTGCGATGCCCCGCCATGTGTAGCCACGCCAGCAGCCCCCCGGTGCCCCGATGATCCGTCCGGCCTGTCGCTGTCAGGTATCGGGCTGCGTTATCCGGGGGCGGAACGCTGGGTCCTGCGCCATGCGGACCTGTCGGTAGGACAGGGGGAACGCGTGACCCTGGTCGGGCCGTCCGGCGCGGGCAAAAGCACGCTGGTGAACCTGCTGTTCCGTTTTTACGACTATCAGGAAGGTACGGCCCGTTTTGGCGGCGTGGACCTGAAGGATGTCGATGCGGACATCATGGCGCGACATGTCGGCGTGGTAGCGCAGGACTTTCACCTGTTTCAGGGCAGTATCCGTCGCAACCTGACCATTGCCTGCCCCAGCGCCACGGAGGCGACGATGTGGCAGGCGTTGCGGGTCGCCCGGCTTGATGCCTTCGTGCAGGCGGAGCCCGCCGGTCTGGATACCCTGATCGGGGAAGGGGGTGTGCGCCTGTCCGGCGGGCAGGCGCGACGGCTGGCCGTGGCCCAGGCCGTCCTGCGCACGCCGTCATGGATCATCCTTGATGAGCCGACCGAAGGGCTGGATGCCGATACCGAGCACGACCTGATGACCGCACTGCTGTCGGCCCTGCCGCCACGGACAACCATCATCTGCATTACCCATAACCCTGCGGTGGCAGCATGGATGGACCGGGTGGTGCGTGTCGAAGGGGGCCGGTTTCATGAGGCCGGGAGGGCGCCATGACCCGACGATGACCTGAAACCCGGAAAATCCCCTCACGCCCATACCGAAATCAGGAGACCTGACGGTGGAATTCATTAACCCCGATGTCGTCGATCTGTCGCGCTTCCAGTTCGCGCTGACGGCATTGTACCATTTCATGTTCGTGCCACTTACGCTGGGCCTGACATTCATGCTGGCGGCCATGGAGACGGTGTACGTCGTCACCGGCCGACAGATATACAAGGACATGGCCCAGTTCTGGGGCAAGCTGTTCGGCATCAACTTCGCCATTGGTGTTGCCACCGGCATCACCATGGAGTTCGAGTTCGGCACCAACTGGTCCATGTATTCCCACTTCTTTGGGGATATGTTCGGCACGCCGCTGGCTATTGAAGGACTGATGGCCTTCTTCATGGAGTCCACATTTGTCGGTCTCATGTTCTTTGGCTGGGACCGGCTGAGCAGGCAGGCGCATCTGGCGGTAACCTATCTTGTGGCACTTGGTTCCAACCTGTCGGCGTTGTGGATCCTGATCGCCAATGCCGGGATGAACATGCCCGAAGGCGCGCATTTTGATCCCGAGACCATGCGCATGCAGTTCGAAAGCTTTGTCGACCTGGTCTTCAACCCCGATGCGCAGGCCAAGTTCGTGCATACCTCGGTAGCGGGTTATGTGTCGGCGGCCATGTTTGTCATGGGTATCAGCGCCTTTTACCTGCTGCGTGGCCAGCACCGGCAGTTTGCCGCACGGTCGTTCCGCATGGCCGCCCTGTTCGGTATCATTTCCACCGTGGCCGTCATCACGCTGGGGGATGTGCTGGGGCGGCTGGATTATGAAAAGCAGCCGACCAAGATCGCCGCGATCGAAGGGTTGTGGCACACCAGCAACCCGCCGTTCGAACCGTGGATTGTCGCTGCCCTGCCCGATGACGCAAAGCAGGAAAATCACTACGAAATTGGTGTGCCGCTGGTCCTGACCCCGCTGATCACCCACACGTTTGACCAGCCCATTACCGGCATGCACGAACTGGAAGATCAGGCAGGCCCCCGCATACGTTCAGGGATCGACGCGGTTGCCGCACTTCGCCGGTATGGCGTCACCCATAGCGGTACGGACCTTGCGCAGTTTAGCGCGCATGAACAGGACATGGGTTATGGCCTGCTGGCGACCCGGCATGCACCCGGTCAGGATGTCACGGCCATTCCTGCGGATCAGGTTGATGATGTGGTCAGGGCGACGCAGCCCGATATCCTGCCCAATGTGTTCGTCACGTTCTGGTCGTTCCGGCTTATGGTGTTCCTGTCGCTGTGGTTCTTCGCGCTGTTCGCCATTTCGGCCTATCTCAGCCTGAAGCGCAGGCTTGAGCGTAGCCGCCTGCTGCTGAAACTGTGCATGTGGTCGATCCCGCTGCCGATCCTGGCGACCGAGTTCGGCTGGATCACGGCGGAAGCGGGCCGCCAGCCCTGGACCGTGTTCGGCTGGCTGCCGACCTTCCTTTCGGCCTCCAGCCATGGGATGTCGTACATGGTGTTCTCGCTGATCGGGTTCGTGCTGCTTTACAGCGTGTTCATCGCGGCTGAACTCTACCTCATGTTCAAGTTCGCCCGCCTTGGCCCCGATCATGACAGCATGGAACCGCACGCGCCTGCTGCGCCCATGGTATCTGCCTTTGACATGCGTCCCATGGCGTCCTGACAGGAAACGGTGAAATGGAACTTTACGCGATACTGAAAATAGTCTGGGCCGCAGTACTGGGTGTACTGTTCATTGGCCTGGGCACCATGGTCGGCATGGATATGGGGGTGGGCACGCTGCTGCGCTTTGTCGGGCGCAATGATGGGGAACGGCGTACCGCGCTGAACATCATCGGGCCCCACTGGGATGGCAACCAGGTCTGGTTCATCCTTGGGGGCGGGGCGATTTTCGCGGCTTTTCCCACGCTGTACGGTACGTCTTTCTCGACCTTTTACGTGGTCATGATTACGCTATTGTTCAGCATGATCCTGCGACCCGTGGCGTTTGAATATCGCTCCAAGGCGGACAGCAGGGTGTGGCGGGCAAGCTGGGACTGGGTGTTTCTGGTGTCCGGCTTCGTGCCGATGTTCATTTACGGGGCCGCATTCGGCAACGTGCTGGAAGGGGTGGGATACCACTTCGGATGGACTGGGCAGTACTATCAGGATCAATCCTTCCTGTCCTATCTGCTCAATCCATTTGCCATCCTGTGTGGCCTTATGTCTGTCGGGTTGAGTGTCTATCAGGGTGGAGCGATGCTCATGCTGAGGGCGGATGACCCGATCTGGTCTCGCGCCCGGCGCTATGCCATTGGCGGCGGTCTGGTTGCGGCCGCCCTGTTCGTAATCGGCGGTATATGGGTGCAGTTCCTGCCCGGTTTTGTCATGACAGCACCAGTCAACCCCGCCATGCCTGCCAACCCGCTGCATGGGCAGTCGGTTGCGATGGTTGCCGGGGGCTGGATGTACAATTTCCATGCCCATCCCGCCCTGTGGCTGCTGCCGCTTGTGGGGCTGGGCTGCATGCTTGCAGGCGTTGCCATGCTGGCGGCTGGTCGCAGCGTTGCGGGCTGGTGGCTGGGACTGGGCGCATGGGCTGGCACCATCACCACGGTTGGCTGCGCCATGTTTCCGTTCCTGATGCCGTCTTCTACCGCGCCGGACCAGAGCCTGACGGTATGGAACAGCACCGCCAGTGAATATGGCCTTGGCTGCATGCTGGTGGTGGCGGGGATCTTCGTGCCGATCATCCTGTCCTATACGTCGTGGTGTTATTATGTCATGCGCGGCAAGGTCCATACCGCCGATGTCGTGAACGACACCCATAGTTACTGATTGCGAGGTCGTGATGACAAAGCTTCTGCGCCTGGCCGGTCTGGCCGTTGTTCTGGTCGTTTCCCTGCTGTTTGCCGTGTTCGTGGGGGATCAGGGACCATGGTATTTCGCATGGGTGATCGGCACGGTCATGATCATCCTTATTTCCGGGGCGGGTGCGATCATGCTTGATGCCCAGTCCAGTCTTTCACCCGATGGAGAGATCTGATCATGATGGGCGATCTTGAACGGATCATCTTCTTCATCCCGATGATTTACATGGGGCTCTACCTGATTGCCTACCGCTGCGGGCGGCGCTGGTTCCCATGACATGAATGGCGGCGGGTCTTTCTTCATCTCACGCCCGTCGCCGTATCGCGGCATCACCCTGTCGATGATACGCAGCACGCCACCCGGGCATCCACGGGTGGCGTGTTCTGTTTTTCACACGATTGTTCCGGCCATATGGACCGGTCGGCAGTGTAGCCTTGAACCGGATCAAAAAAACGGGTTGTGTCTGTTGACCGTGACATATGCCATGCCGGACCGTCCGCGTTGAATGACCCGGTCCCGCTGTGTATGCGCAGCATCACATGTGCAAGGAGCCAGTCGTGCATAATCTCGATTTCAGTTCATGGCACAGCCTTCTGGCGACCGCGATAGGGCTGTCCCTGATTACGCTGATTGGTGTGGGTATCCGGCTGCTTGTCATGGTTGTGGTCCAGCAGCGGCGTGAACGGATGAACCGACAGATCAACGAGCGCCTGCGCACCCTGATCGCCGCCTATCGTACGCTGGGTGGGTCCTTTACCGGTGATCTGGCCGTGGACCCGCGGCACCGGCGGGAATTACGTGTTATGGAAAATGGCGATACGCAGGCATCCGTCCGTCCGGATGAGGGAACGGATACGGCAGGATCCGACCGTGCCCGGCGTATTCGTGACGCCGTGGAGGCGGCTTTGTCGGATATCATCCTGCTGGGAACAGAGGAACACGTCCGGTTGGCCAACCATGCCGCTCGGGAACTGGTGACCGGGCAGCGCGTGCATACGCATGATCTGGTTGTCTCCCTACGGGATTTTATCCGTAAGGCGCTTGATCTTGAACCCATTCCGTCCGACCTTGCCCTCCCGATGCAGGGACCGTCCCGCGCGCAGGGATCAGGGAACCGGGGGAAGGAAGAAGGAAAGAAGGAAGGGGCAGGGGGTAACGCTGGCGGAGGGGGCGGCGGTATGCAGGCAGGTGGCGATATGGCCGTAATGGGTGAAAACCATATGGATGGTCATGGCAACATCTCACAGCATTGATGGCATGACCTGATTTATGGAAAAGAACATTGCATGGCGCGTGTGTGATAATGTGATGTTCTGCTTGGAAAATGCAGGGTCGGGGTGTCAATCATTCAGGGAACATAAGGCGCGGATGGGCGCGCGGAATGGCCAGCCATGGGCAGAAAACGTAACCAGAGCCAACCGATGGTTGCTGCGATGGCCGACCCTGCAAATATCCCCATCTTGGCCAGGGAAACAGTATTTGATGCGGAAAAAGCAAGGCCAGAAATAAATATACTTATCGTAAAGCCAATACCGCAAAGCAATGAAAGCCCGAACAGTGTTTTTATGGATGTGCCGGACGGGAGCGTTGCAATTTTCAGGCGGGCAGCCAGCATTGTCGTCCCGAAAACCCCGACCGGCTTGCCAATGAGCAGGCCAAGCATAATGCCAAGCGGAAGGGGTTCAAGCAGCATGCCCGTACTCATGCCCGCAAGGGAAATCCCTGCATTCATGAAGCCGAACAGTGGTAAAATACCCCATGTTACGACAGGGCCCAGAATGCTGGCTGTCGTGTCCAGGGGCGTGGACCGTCTGATATCCCTGCCCGATGATGTTGCAGGCAGGCCCAATCCGGTCATGACCCCGGCCAGGGTGGGGTGCAGCCCTGAATTCAGCAATGTAATCCACAGGAATGCGCAACCGGCGGCATAGGGCCAGACTGTTCCGATACCTGCCCTGTTCATGCAGACCAGCGCGGCGGCGATGATGAACGCGGCGATCAGGGCATCTAGGTCAGGGGCGGTCCCGTAAAACAGGGCAATGACGATAATCCCCAGCACATCATCGAAAATGGCCAGCGCCATCAGCCATACCCGGGCGCCGGTCGAAACACGCTGACCAAGCGCCATGATGACCGGCAGGGTAAAGGCGGCGTCAGTCGCCACGGGAATGGCCCATCCGCCTGAAATATCGGGATGGCCATGGGTGACCATAAGATAGGTCAACGCAGGCACCATCATCCCGCCTACCGCCCCGATCAGGGGCAGTGCGACCTGCCGGGGGGAGGAAAGATGCCCGGATATGATTTCCTTTTTGATTTCCAGGATCACCGTTACAAAAAACAGGGTCATCAGGCCGTCCGAGACCCATTCAGCACTATTACACGGACCATGATTTCCCAGCAGGGAAAGCTTCATCGGCCATGTTATCAAGACTGTGTAATCTGCCTTCCATGGGGAGTTTGCCATGGCAAATCCCAGCACCGATGCCAGCAGCAGAATGGTCGCGCCCCCGGCAGGGGACGCAAAAAAGCGACGGACATGATTGGAGAACGTGGTCATGCATGCGTATTGCAGGAACTGGAACCCATGGGCAAGAATATGAATTCCAGACACCATGTTGCTTGTTTAATGCATGGTGGGAATGACTGTTACAAAGGTGAGTGGCGGGCAGCGTCCTGTTCCAGGGCACAGGTTCGTTTGCGTGGTCTGGCTGTATTATGCTGCTGTGCCGCAAGTTCTGCACGGGCCTGTTCCATGTCCGCACGAAAATCCGGACTGCCATGCATGGCTGCGATTTCCGCGGCACCAAGCATATAGCCTGCCTGCACGTCACTTTCCCAATGCACGCCGCATATGATGCGGCTTTCGCCAAAGACACGGCCCCGCTGTAATATCTGTGTTGCCTGTTGGGGCAACAGTTCCGCCAGAACCAGTGCCGTGCTCCAGCCCAGCATCGTATGTCCCGACGGATAGGATCCTGATGTCGCAAGGTGCTCCCGGTCATCTTCCGTGCAGATGGGTTGCCCGTTCCCGACAAATGGACGGGCGCGATGCCAGTAGGACTTGCTTTTACGCATGTCGGTCGTTTCAGATACATCCATCCGGTGTATCAGGGCGGTCAGATGTGGCAGGTTGGCACTGTTGATCGTAAACCCCGCCGCGCACGAAAAGCTGCGTAACAGCGCATCTTCATGCAAATCGGCATCGGATGTGGCCAATGCCCAACGTCGACTGCCCTTGAGCATGCGGGTTGAAGTGAATGCCTGGTCATCCACCATCTGTCGGGCTGTGCCCGGTTGTGGTGGCGGTGGCAGGTATGCTGTCGCATCCGGTTGCGTGGCAGGCGTGAAATACCCGATTTTATCATCATTCGTTGAAAGGGGTTCTGCCGCAATGCCCGTACCCGGTGAAAGGGACAGGATGATGCAGAACAGTACTGCATGCGCCATGCATTTATACAGGAAACGGTGCCTGGTCCGCGTAAAATTACCACGGGTTTCCGTATTGCGTGTTCTCGCGGTGTGGGAATGGAATGGAAAAGGATGTCGCATTGCAGGCTCGTCTGAATGAATCACAGGGAAGGGCAGCGGGAATATTCAGGAGTATAGGCGCAATATGGATGCCATGACCGTGTCTGGCACTGAAAAATGACCCATATCATGTTAATGGCCGCCCTTCATATGTCAGGTTTCCTGTCTGCAGGCATTAAAGGTAGTCATGACAGTTTGACAGGCATAATGCCGTTCTTCCCGTCAACACAGTGTAATCTTCACGAAACTGTCACAAATTTTTCGTGATGAGATCCCTTGCACAGCAACCGTCTTTTTGCATGAACCCAAACGGGGCGATAAAGCTGTTGACTGAAAACCGGTTGTCCTGTCGGCAGGACTGGTTGCGCCTGTATTGCCGCGTAAGTGCCGATTTCTTCATTCGATGCCGTGCATCCTTTTCCACATGATCTTACAATTCATGCTTCCTATAGCCAGTTTCTGGGGCGGCCCGCACCGGGGCAGATCGCCATGACGATATCTGAAAGTTGTGGTGATGATGGCGCGGGTGTCGTTGACTGTGCTTTGACCATGGCCCATGGCAGGCACGCTGTCTTCCTGCAAAACCGGGCGTGCATGAAAGTAAGAAACAAACATCTTATTATAAAACTGTAATCCCATGTCGCCGTATTGAGTGGAGCAATATTTCCATTTTGGAAAAGAGGTTGCCTACGACGTTATCGCCTGATGATCCACATCACGAATGAAAATATGACACTTGCAAGCACGCAGGTCGTAATGGGAATATAAACAGTAAAATTCTGCCTCTGTATCAGGATATCTCCCGGTAGCCTGCCAAGCGGCAGGCGCGAAAGCAGGGGCCAGCACAGGCCTGCCAGAAGAAGGATCAGGCCGATGGCAATCAGAATGCGGGGCATGGGAGGTTATCCATAACTGGTCAGTCAATCTGTCTATGTGTTACAAGATGGATATGGCCCCGTCGGGATACAACCTGACGACCTGTCCCTATATGCCATGACAGGTTCATGGCGGCCAGCTAATGGCAATATGCCCCCATTTCCGTTCTTGTAATCAGTGCAGTAGGTAGGTGCCGGATGCATTGCACTGTCATGCTGACTGCATATGTACACGATCGGGCATGCGGACCCAAACTGTCTATATACGATATGGTGCTTATTCGGAATGATCTGGATGCGCAATATTCGTGTGGTCTGCTCCCGGCTGACTGAAGCCTTATTGCCTTGGAAACATTTTTTGGGACGGAAATGGCAGGAATGGTCAGAAAATTGCCCTTGTGTGGTGTTCTTCTTGCAGCGACGGCGCTTGACTGTCAGATGGCTTGGGGGGCAGACCTGACGCATACGGATCATGGTCATAATCCGGCGAGCAAGGGCCATATGGCAGTCAGGCATGCGGAAGGGGCGCGTCCTGTCGAATCCCTTTCCGTCAGCGCGCGCCGTAATGTCTCGCATGGCACGGAACAGCGCATGGGCCAGAAGGTCATGCAGCAGTTCGTGGCAGGAACGAACCCCATGAAAATACTGGCGGCGCGCACGCCAGGGCTAAGCTTCAGTTCCAGTGATGCGCTGGGGCTGGATGGATGGTCGAGCAGTCTGTACATGCGTGGGTTCTACTGGAACAATATCGGCATGACGCTGGACGGCATTCCGCTGAATGACCAGTCCTATGCAACGCTGAACGGCCTTAACCTGTCGCAGGCCATCATCACAAACAATATCAGCGGTATGTCTGTATCACAGGGTGGTGGTTCGGTTGATACCATGTCCACCACCAACCTGGGTGGCGCCATCCAGGTCACCAGCGCCAATCCGTCTGACAAGATGGGTGGCGACGTATCGCAGATGTTCGGCAGTAATGCTTCTTTCCGTACTTATGGGCGGTTTGATACGGGTGCCATGAACAGCACCGGAACCAAGATGTATATCGCCTATGCCCGCTCCGATACGCATAAATGGAGGGGCTATGGTGACCAGTTGCAGCAGCAGGCAGAAGCGAAGCTGGTGCAGCCCGTAGGAAAAGACAGCAGCATTTCCGGTTTCATGAGCTGGGCAAACAACTCCCAGTGGGGTTACGTTGATCAGTCGCTTACTGAAATCAAGAACGGCGGCTGGAGTGATGATTACCTGTACCCCAATTATGGCGCTGCCTATAAGCAGGCCCAGAAATATGGCGGCGATGCACAGTTGTATGATGGTGGCCAGCATCAGGTCGACTACCTCGGTGGTCTGACATTTGATATGGCGATGACCAAGAACCTGCATTGGAAAACCCTGTTCTACGGTAACAGTCAGGTCCTTTATTCCACCTATGCAGATCCCGGGCAGTCTTCGCAGGTGCTGCCGGGTGCGACAGAGGCAGCCCCTTTGTCCGAGCAGGTCTGGCAGTCCCACCAGGTGCGTTATGGTATGACGTCATCCATAAAATACAATATTGCGCATAATACGTTCCAGACAGGTATCTGGCTGGAAAACAACAATCAGGAAATGGGTCAGTATTTCTATAACGAACCATCCCTGTCCAGTGGCCTTGCGCCGCTCAAGACGATCGGGCCGTACAATACGTATGGCCGCGCCTTCCTCAGCCCGTATGATTTCAAATGGACCACGGATACATTCCAGTATTTCATGTCCGATACGTATCATGTGCTGCATAACCTGGATATTCATGCCGGTTTCAAGTCCATGATCACCACGACATCGGGTGGGGCGCAGTATAATGACGCTGCTTATACCGGTGCATCCGCGCTGGCTAATGGCAGCATGACGGCGGCGGCGGCCTTCCTGCCCCACGTCAGTGTGAACTGGCGTTTCCTGCCCGGTCATGAACTGTATTTTGACGTGGCCGAGAACATGCGTGGCTATGGTGTCCAGTCCTGGGGTTCAGCCGGGCAGGCGTCGCTGTGGGCGGTGCAGGATCAGGCGACCTTCCGTAAACTACAGGGTTCGACGCCCGCGGAACGGGACTGGGTCTATCTTGTCGGCTATCGTTTTAACGACAAATACGCCAATTTCTCGGTTGATGCCTACCACGTCAACGACAACCATCGCCTGCTGGAAGTGAATGCGGGCACGTTGAACAACCCGGTCCTGTCGGTACAGCAGACCGATATTTCCATGTATGGTGTTGATGCCACCCTGACATTGCACCCGTTCCAGAGCGGTGTGATGAAGGGACTGTCGATGTTCAACAGCATCAGCTACAATCATGCTACTTATGGTAGTAATCTTGAATCGGCTGGTCATGTTTATGATGTCAATAAAAAGAATATCGTAAACTATCCCAAGTTCATGTATAAATCCAACCTGACATACGCATTCCATCGTGCGGAAGCGCATATTGACGCCAATTATTATTCCCGCCGCTACTATAGCTATACCAATGATACATCCGTGCCGGGTTACTGGCTGGTTACCATGGGCGCACGTTACCGCTTTGGCGATTATGGCCCCCTGAAAAACCTGACCCTCGATTTCAGCGTATATAATCTTACGAATACGAAATATATCTCTATGATGGGTGAAAACGGCAACCCGATGTCTGGCGATCTGTATTCTGTCGAACGTGGTGCGCCACGACAGTATTTCGGAACGATCAGCGCGCATTTCTAAGCACTGGACCGGGGCCGGGATCATCTGTTGGGAATGGGGTAAGAACGTATGAACAGCCTTTCACCGCCTTCGCCCAAGGTAAAGACGGCTCCGGAAAATGCGGTGCTCAAGGACCGGCACGTTTCCATGATCTCGATTGGGGGGGTGATTGGGGCCAGTCTGTTCGTGGGATCGGCTACGGCCATTTCCACGGCTGGGGCCGGGGTACTGTTTTCATATTTTCTGTGTGGTCTGCTGGTCATGTGCGTGACGCGGATGCTGGGGGAAATGACTGTTGCTTCCCCCGATACCGGTTCGTTTGTCGGGCAGATCCGCCGGGGTTTGGGGCTGCGGGTCGGGTTCATCGCGGGATGGATCTACTGGATCATGTGGGCCACCCTGCTGGGGCTGGAGGCAATTGCTGCCGCCAGTTTCCTCAGCCCCTACCTGCCGCTTCCCTATCTTGTCATCGAATTGCTGGTGATCGGGATCATGACAGGGGTCAACCTGTTTTCCGTAAGGGGGTATGGGGAATTCGAGTACTGGTTCTCGGTTCTCAAGATCACCACGATCGTGGTTTTTATCCTGATTGGCGTGTCTGTCCTGTTTGGCGTGAAAGGCGCAGCCAGCCCGGGCGGGGCGCTGTTTTCCGCCGCCGGCTTGATACCGCACGGCCTGTTTACCCTGCTGGCGGTCATTCCCGGTATCATGCTTTCCATGGCGGGATCGGAAATAACGACCATCGCCGCATGCGATAGTCATGACCCGGCGGGTAACGTGGCCCGGTCCACCCGGACGGTTGTGCTGCGGATCATGATTTTCTATCTTGTATCCATAGGGCTTATTATCTTCCTGCTTCCGTTGTCGCGTGTCGTGCCTGGATATTCGCCTTTTCTGGCGACGCTGGAATATATCGGCGTGCCGTTTGCATCGGCCATGATGACGGCCGTCATGCTGATCGCAACACTGTCGGCCCTTAATTCAGGTATATACATAACATCACGTATTCTGTGCGAACTGGCGGAAAATGGTGATGCGCCCCGTACCTTTCTTCAGCGCAACGCGAAGGGTACGCCCGTGCGTGCCATCCTGTGTGGCTGTGTGGTCGCGGTTATCGTGGCGCTGGTGGGTATGATGGCGCCGGGACGGGTATTCGGTTTCCTGGTCAGTGCGAGTGGCACCTTCATCCTGTTTGACTATGTACTGATTGTCGTGGCGCATATCCGCCTGCGTCGCGCCTGTATGGCCAGGGGGGAGCCACCTGCGCTTCCCATGTGGGGGTTTCCATTCCTGTCATATGGGATACTGGGTGCGTTGCTGGCCACGCTGGTCACCATGTTCTTTGCTACTGAACATACGCGTCAGGAAATCGTGCTGAGCACGATCAGTCTTGGCATCATCATCGTGATCGAAAACTTCTCTTTTGGACGTCGGCGCCGTAACGGATACGCACAGGCGGCCCAGGCAGGGCACAAGGCAACCGTTCCGGTGGGGGCGTCCGATACATCACGTCTTTCGTGATAATCTGAACCCGATCTTTCAGGGTTCATGGTGGAGTACACGTAGTCATGGCTTCCATTTCATATAAATCCTTTCCCCCCAGCCTGTATGCGGCTGTCAGCCCGCCCGGACCGGTTACGACCGCATTGCAGGGGGAGCACATATGTGAAACCGTTCTGATTGGCGCAGGCTTTACCGGCCTGTCGGCGGCGCTGCACCTTGCGCAGACAGGATCTGAAGTCATGGTGCTGGAAGCCAATGAGATCGGCTGGGGCGCATCGGGTCGTAATGGTGGACAGGTCAATCCCGGTCTCAAGACCCTGCCGTCCGAGGTCGAGCGTGACCTTGGTCCCCATGGGGCAGCACTGGCCGATGCAGCATGGGAGGCCCCTGACCTTGTATTTGACCTGATCGAGAAATACGGCATCAAATGCGATGCAGCGCGTGGTGGCACGATCCGCGCGTCTACGGCAGAGGGGCAGCTTCCCCATGAACAGAAACTGTTCAATGAATGTCGTGACCGTGGCGGGCCAGTAACCTGGCTGGATCGTACGGACATTGCCACCCGAACGGGAACCAGCCGTTACTGTGGTGGCTTTGTTGACGCGCGCGGGGGGCAGGTCAATCCACTGGCCTATACGCGTGGGCTGGCGCAGGCTGCGATTGATAACGGTGCGATTATCCATGCCAATTCGCCCGTCATATCCCTGCGCCGTGCAAACGGGAAATGGCTGGTCAGGACACCGCATGGTAGCGTAAACGCCAGACACGTCGTCTTTGCCACCAATGGGTATACAGGACGGTTGTGGAACCGTCTGCGCCGCACTCTTGTCCCTGCTTACAGCGCCATTATCGCGACGGATCCGCTGCCTGCCCCCTTTGTAGAGCGCATTCTTGCCGATCGTGAAGTCGTGTATGAAATGGGCGAACTGGTGACATATTACCGGATTGATGGCGCGGGACGCCTGCTTATTGGTGGGCGGTCAGCATCCCGCGATCTGTCAGGCCCCGCGACATTTCCGTTCCTGCAGAAACATGCCTGCATGCTGTGGCCATTCCTGAAGGGGGTCGCATGGCGGTATGGATGGAACGGCCAGATTGCCATTACGCTTGACCATTATCCCCACTGGCATGAACCGATTGAGGGGATCATGGCCTGTGTAGGGTATAATGGCCGCGGGGTAGCGATGGCGACCCTCATGGGACGTGAGATCGCACGCCGGATCAGCGGGGTTCCCGCTGAGGAAATCCTGCTGCCGGTTTCACCCTTGCGGCCTATCCCTGCGCATTTTGGCTGGCGTCTGGGGGTGGCGGGGGCGGTGCTACGGGGAAGGATTCTGGACGCACTGGCGAAGTGAACAGTTAACACGCCCCTGACGGAAGGCGCTGTGTCATCAGGGAACAATATAGACCTTATCGGCAGGCCGGTCTGTTGGGAGTTGTGTTCCTTCCTGCTGGCTTAGGGAGGCATTCGGGACCGGCGGAAGGTGTAGATGCCGCAATTTCTCAAAGGGTGAATGACTGGGGACCTGTTCGCAGGTCCTTCAGGCCTTGATCGCGATGGTCCGTCATTTGACGACCATGTTGGAGGCACTGTTGTGAACGGACTGCC
>NZ_VWPI01000080.1 GCF_015155755.1 Komagataeibacter sp. FXV3
CGTGTGGCGTCATCCCATTCATCACGGCGGAAGGTGCTGGCATTGTTGACCAGCACGCCCACCGGCCCCAGCGCGTCCGTGACGGCGGGCAGCAGGGGGCGGACCGATGCTTCATGTGACAGGTCGGCCTGAAAGATCCCTGCCCTGCGGCCAAGGGCACGGATGTCCGCCGCCGTCTGTCCGGCTGCATGGGCGGAATCATTGTAATGGATGGCGATATCGAAACCCGCGCGCGCCAGTTCCAGCGCAATGGCGCGGCCCAGCCGGGCAGCGCCCCCCGTCACCAGCGCCACGCGTGGAATGGCGGCGGGCACGGGCCATGAAAGTATATCGCTCACGCAGGCCTGCGCGCCATGATGGCGGCGGCCAGCGTCCCGTCATCCAGCACGTCCAGCGCACCCCCCACCGGCACGCCCTGCCCCACGCGGCTGACCTGCACATCAAAGCGGGAAAGGCGTTCATGCAGCCAGTGCATGGTGGTCGCCCCTTCCACCGTCGTGCCCAGCGCAAGGATGACCTCACGCACGCCACCTGCGGCGATACGGTCGAACAGGGGCTGCACGTTCAGGTCATCCGGCCCCATGCCCGACAGGGCGGACAGCGTACCACCCAGCACCTGGTACACGCCGCGATGCACGCCCGCGCGTTCCAGCGCCCACAGGTCGCCCACGTTTTCCACCACGCAGACCAGCCCGTCATCACGCGTGGGATCGGCGCAGATACCGCACGGGTCGGTCGTGTCGAGATTACCGCAAGTTGAACAGGTGCGCACCGCGCGCGCAGCCTGTTCCATTGCTTCGGCCAGGGGCAGCATCCGCGCATGGGGCTGGCGCAGCAGGGCAAGCGCCGCACGGCGGGCCGAACGTGGCCCCAGTCCCGGCAGGCGGCCCAACAGGGTCACCAGCCGGTCAATTTCGCCCCTGCCGCTCATGCATGTCCCCCGGTGTTGCGGATCAGAACGGGAATTTCATCCCGCCCGGCAGGCTCAGGCCACCGGTGACCTTCTTCATTTCCTCGCTGGCGGTGGCGTCGAGCTTCTTGCGCGCATCCGCACTGGCGGCAAGGATCAGGTCCTGCAGCATTTCCATCTCGGCCGGATCAGCCAGCTTGGGATCGATGCGAATCGCCTTCATGTCGCCCTTGCCGTTCATGGTGATGGTCACCATGCCAGCGCCCGCGCTGCCTTCGATCGTCATGTCTTCCAGCTTGGCCTGCATTTCTTCCATGCGGGCCTGCATCTGTGTGGCCTGCTTCATCAGGCCGGCAAGATTTTTCATGTTCAGTTGCTCTCCTCAGGCAAAATCATCTGAATCCAGATCGTCCTCTTCTACCAGATCGGCATCAAGAGGCGCGAATTCGAGATCCGGGGCCAAATTCCCGGCCGCCATTTCTTCCGGTGGCAGGCCATAGTCATCCAGCGCATGGTCCGTGACCTCACCCAGGCGTGCCGTCGGGAAAACCTGCATCACGGCCTGCACCAGCGGATGCGCCTGCGCCGCGGCACGGTGCAGCTGGATGATCTCCGCCCCCTGTTCGGCCAGGGTCGCTTCCCCCTGATCTTCCGACAGGCGCACCTGCCATGCGGAATCGCCAGTGCCCTCACGCAGCACGGTTTCCAGACGGCGGGCAAGACCGGGCAGGCTGTTGCGCTCGATCCGTATCTCGATCAGCGGCGGGGCGAAGGATACCAGATGCGTCGCATGCCGCAGATGGCCATGCAGCATGGCGTCACGACCTGATACAAACGCCACCGCCTCGCGCCATGTGCGCGGCGGGGCGACGGGTTCCGGGGCGCGGGCGGTTTCCGCCACCTTTCCGGTCCGGGGCGCGGGTTGCTGTGGGGTTTCAACCCGCATGCCGCCATTGGCCACCATGCGGATCCCGCTGCCAGCATTCGGGTTCGCGCTGGTGGCGGACGGTGCGGAGACGGCTGACGTGGCCGCACCATTGCCATTCCCCGCCGGTTCCGACACGCGCAGGGGGGCGGCTGCCGCATCCTGCCCCAGCATCTTGCGCACAAGATCGCCCGGTGGCGGCAGGTCGGCCACGTAACACAGGCGGATCAGCACCATTTCTGCTGCCTGCCTGCGGTCGGGGGCCTGTTCTACTTCCGACAGTCCCTTGAGCAGCATCTGCCATGTCCGCCCCAGCACCGGCACCGGCACGCGTTCGGCCAGGGCCGCGCCCCGCTCGCGCTCGGCTTCGGGCAGTTCGGGATTGTCGCGCAGCGCCGGAAACGCCTTGATACGCGACACGGTATGCACCAGTTCCAGCACATCACTGAGCATCACGCCCAGATCACCGCCGCGCACATAGACATCCGCCGTGATGGCCAGGGCCCGGTCGGGTTTGCCCTCCAGCACCGCATCCAGAAGGTCGAATACCAGCCCGCGATCCGCCAGCCCCAGCATGCCCGCCACAAGGTCCATGCCAATGGGGGCCGCATCCGTACCGCCTTCCCCATCCAGCGTGCCCTGGGCAATGGCCTGATCCAGCAGTGACAGCCCGTCACGTACCGACCCGTCGGCCGCGCGTGCGATCAGCGACAGGGCATCGGGGGAAAAGCGGACATGTTCGGCCTGCGCCACCCGGTCGAAATGCGCGGCCAGTTCCACCTGCGGCACGCGGCGCAGGGCAAAGGTCTGGCAACGCGAGAGGACGGTGACCGGCACCTTGCGCAGTTCGGTGGTCGCAAAAATGAAGGTGACCTGCGCGGGCGGTTCCTCCAGCGTCTTGAGCAACGCATTGAACGCGTTGCGCGAAAGCATGTGCACCTCATCGATGATGAAGACCTTCATCCGCCCCTGCATGGGACGGAATCGGGTCGCCTCGATGATTTCGCGCACGTCATCGACGCCGGTGCGCGATGCGGCGTCCATTTCCAGCACGTCGGGGTGCCGGTCCGCCAGGATGGCGACACAGTTGGGGCACACGCCACACGGGTCAGCCGTGGGACCACCCTTGCCATCCGGCCCGGTGCAGTTCAGGGCGCGCGCGATGATGCGGGCCGTGGTGGTCTTGCCCACGCCCCGCACGCCGGTCAGCATGAACGCATGCGCAACCCGTCCCAGCGCAAAGGCATTGCGCAGGATACGGACGGTTGTTTCCTGTCCGATCAGGTCGTCAAAGGTTGTGGGGCGGTATTTCCGGGCCAGTACCCGGTAGGGTGCCGCGGGCGCTGCATCCGGTGTGGCGGGTGCGGGCGGCTGCCCTGCGTCACCAAAAAGTCCGGGACCGTCTGCGGGCGGTGCAGGCAGCCCGGCCTCCTCGGAACGATCCTGATCCGACGGGACGGTCATTGATGCATCCGGGCTGGAGAAGTGGCGACCGCGCCCAGAGCGCCATCGCGACACGGAAACTTTCGGGTGGAAGACCGGCCATAACCCGGACGAAACTCACTACGGCTGCTTCCTTCCGGACCTGACCAGGTTAGCAAGGTATCCGTCTACAACCGATCTCCCGAGCGGGTTCTAACACATACACCCGCCCCATGCACAAGGGGGCGTTGGAAAAAATCGCACCCCCACCCACTTATTCCCCGACGGCGGCGCCGGACTGGTGGCGCATGTCCGCCCCGCCGTAATAACGGGCCTGCCCAACCCGCCCTATGCGCGGGCCACCGGACAGGATGCTTTCGGCCAGTCCCCATGGGGCGTGTTCTTCAATATGGTATCCCTCACGCGTCAGGGTGTGCGTCACGGCGGGGGACAGCGCGCCGTGTTCCACCTGCACCACATCGGGCTGCCACTGTTCATGGATACGCGGCAGATCAACCGCCTGCTGCACATCCAGCCCGTAATCCACCATGCCAGTCAGGACCGACAGGATGATGGTGGGAATGCGCGACCCACCGGGGCTGCCCAGCACCATGACCGGTTGCCCGTCGCGTGAAACGATGGTGGGCGCCATGGATGACAGCGGCGTCTTGCCCGGTGCGATGGCATTGGCGGCACTGCCGACGATGCCGAACATGTTGGGTTCACCCGGACGGCTGGAAAAATCATCCATCTCGTCATTCATCACGATGCCGGTCCTGCCTGCCACGACCCCGGCCCCGAACCAGCCGTTCAGGGTGTAGGTCACGGCAACGGCGGTCCCGTCCTGATCCGCGATGGAATAATGGGTGGTCTCTTCCTTTTCGCCTTCCGCTTCACCCGGATGCAGGCTGGCGGAGGACACGGCATGGTTGAGCGGCAGGTATTGACGGACCTGTCGTGCATAGGCCGGGTCGGTCAGGTGCGCCACCGGATTGGTCACGAAAGCCGGGTCGCCAAGGTTCTGCCGGTCGGCATAGGCGTGGCGCATGGCCTCGACCTCACGCTGCACGCTGGCGGCCGTATGCAGGCCCAGGGCATGCATGTCGTAACCCGAAAGAATATTGAGCATTTCGCACAGCGCGACACCACCCCCGCTGGGTGGCGGGGCCGTGTCGATATGATAGCCGCGATAGTCACATGACAGTGGGGCCATCATGCGCGTGTGGTAACTGGTGAAATCCTTGCGCGACAGGATACCACCGCCCTTCTGGCTGCTTCTGACGATTTCCTTCGCGATCGGGCCATCATAGAATGCCCGCGTACCATCACGCGCGATCCGTTCCAGTGTCCGGGCCAGATCCGCCTGCACCAGCCGTTCACCTGCAGCCAGCGGCGTACCATCAGGGTGCAGGAAGATCGCACGCGCATACGGATCCTTCGCAAAGGCCGCGGTCATGGTATGCAACAGGTCAACGTCACTCTGTTTCAGAATGAACCCGTCACGCGCAAGAGCGATGGCAGGCGCCATGACATCGGCACGCGACAGCCTGCCCCAGCGCTCATGCACGTCCTCCATCCCCGCAACGGTGCCCGGCACCGCCACGGCCCGCCAACCAGCAGTGGACGCCCCGGCGATAACGTGACCCGACGCATCCTGATACATGGTGGGGGTCGCCGCACCCGGTGCGTGTTCACGGAAATCGACAAAGGTGACATGCCCGTCCGGCGTGCGCAGGGTCATGAACCCGCCGCCGCCGATATTTCCCGCCGCCGGATAGACCACGGCCATGGCGTACCCCACGGCAACGGCCGCATCCACCGCATTGCCGCCATGTGCCAGGATGTCCGCCCCCACATGGGATGCCAGGTCCTGCGCACTGACCACCATCGCGTGCCGTCCCGGCATGGGGGCAAGGCCCACGGCCTGTCCCGTCCGGGTGGTTTCAAAGGCCAGCGGGTCGGCAACGGCAGCCTGCCCGGCATCCGGCATGCCGGTGACAAGGCAGGCAAGAAGGACCGCGCCGTACCGCAGGTTACGGGAAAAAGGCATATTGGCTCCGTTGCTGGTTTCCGTTCCCCTGCATGTCAGGCAGCGGGGCTGTCCCTGAAGGTTGCCTGAACAGTCCGTCCCGGGGGACAGCCTTCAGTCATAAGGACTTTTGGGTGACGTTTTCTGCAGAAAACATCAAAGAATGCCGCCTTTTTGAAAAAAGGCGGCATCCAAAAACTTTTATTTTTCATCAACCGGATAAGGCGGACAGGTATAGCCTGCGGGTGACAGGGTGAAGACCTCGCACCCGTCCTCGGTCACGCCCAGCATATGCTCGAACTGGGCTGACAGGGAACGGTCGCGCGTGACGGCGGTCCACCCGTCTTCCAGTATCTTCACATCCGGACGCCCGGTGTTCAGCATCGGTTCGATGGTAAAGAACATACCCGGACGCAGGACCAGTCCCTCACCGGGGCGACCGTAATGCAGCACGTTTGGCGGGGCATGGAAGGTACGCCCGATTCCATGGCCACAGAAATCCTGCACCACCGAAAAACGGCGCGCTTCCGCATAGGTCTGGATGACATGCCCGATATCACCCAGCGTCGCACCCGGACGCACCGCGTCGATGGACAGCATGAGGGATTCGTACGTCGCCTCGATCAGCTTCTGTGCCTTGATGGGTACCTTGCCGACCGTGTACATGCGGCTGGTATCGCCAAACCAGCCATCAAGGATAACGGTCACATCGATATTCAGGATGTCCCCATCCTTCAGTTCCCGATCACCGGGGATACCATGGCAGACAACATGGTTGATCGAAATGCAGCTGGAGGCCGGATACCCACGGTAACCCAGCGTTGCCGGCACCGAACCATTGGCGATCATGAAATCGTGGATCAGCTTGTCCAGCGCGCCCGTGGTGACCCCGGCGCGCACATGCGGCGTGATCATGTCCAGCGTCCGTGCGGCAAGCTGGCCTGCGGCACGCATTCCGGCAAAATCCTCAGGGGAGTGGATCTGCACCCCGCCGCCGCGCATATCGCCTTCCATGGCGTTATCCTTTCCTGTGTTCGTCACATGACCACCCGCCCGCAGTCATGAAAGGGACAACAGGAACACGCCTGACCCGCATGCCAGCCGCGCCGGATGGATAATGTGATGCCTTCTATACAGCGCCCGGAACGCGCTGTCAGCTTCGCGCCTTCGCATGGGTGTGCGTGGCATGGGCGACATGACCCATGCCAACCAGATGCACGCGGGCATGCACAACCGTGGGATGGACATGCACGACCGTGCCATGTCCCCGGCGGATGCGGGTATAGGAGGCGGGAATCGAGGGCGCTTCGGCCACTTCATCAGGCTGCACGGCGTTCAGCCGCATGGAGGCAAGGCTTACGCCATGCGCGCCATGCCGACCCGCCACGGCACCGCCACCGGCGCGCGCCAGCAGCAGCGGACGCATGGCGGGACGTGCCGCAGGGGTGGGGGCGACCGGGGCAATGCCCTTTGCCTCGAAACCGTTATCCAGCAGGGCCGTCATGGTGGCGTTGCGGCGGTTATTGGATTTCGCCCCCATCACCACACCGATCAGGCGCACGTTATCACGCATGGCGGAGGTAACAAGGTTATGCCCCGCGACGGCGGTATAACCGGTCTTCAGCCCATCCGCGCCGGGATAGGCACCCAGCATCGGGTCATGGTTGGGCACTTCATGCCCATGGAAATAGAATCCGGGCACCGCGAAATAATGGTAGTACTCGCCATAATCCATGATCAGGTGACGTGCCAGCACAGCAAGGTCACGCGCCGATGTCATCTGTTCCGGATTCGGCAGGCCGGAGGCATTGCGGAACACGGTGTCATACATGCCAAGACGCCCGGCCTCGCGCGTCATCATCGCGGCAAAGCGGGTTTCATCCCCACCGCCCAGGAATTCACCCAGCGCACAGGCGGCGTCGTTGGCGGATTTGGTGACCAGCGCCAGCACCGCCTGCTCTACCGTCAGGGTACTGCCCGGCCGCAGCCCCAGCTTGGACGGTTCCATGGAGGCGGCATGGACCGACACCGGCATGGGCTGGTCCAGCGTGACCTGACCCGTACGCACGGCCTTGAAAGCAAGGTACAGCGTCATAAGTTTTGTCAGGCTGGCGGGATAACGCCGCAGGTCGGGATCCTGTTCTGACAGGACGGCGCCCGTGCGGGCATCCAGTACGATCGCGCTGACCTGCCCCACATACTGGGCACGGGCGGTATGCATGCCACCAAGGCCGACACACAGCCCGACGGTCGCGGTAACCTTCAGTCGGGAAAGACGGGACATGGGAATACGGCGGCTCATGGAATGGTGAAACCTGCGCGTGCGATGACAATCATACGGCTTCCGAGCACACGGGCATTACCCGACGCCCCTCCATCCATTCATGGGTTGCTTGATTGCAACCATTCTAAAAGAAAGGTTTTCTATTCGTCCAGAGCGTATTTCCATGCCCGCCGATTATGGCGGGCAGAAGGCCTGCTTGCCGGGATCGCAAAAAAATCCTTGCATCCATGTCGCGCCACCCCTTCCAACTGACGGCAAAGTTCCAATATGGTACCTGTCATGTCTGCTATTGCTCGCCCTTCCCTGCCCCGCCCCGTGTCGTCGCCCGAAATGGGCGGCACGTATCCGCACGGACATGGTGGCAACACGCCACCACGCCGCAACGGTGGGCAGGATTCCCCCCCCGGCAATGATGACGGCATGATCGACGTTGTCATCCGCACCCGCCCGCAGACCCGCAAGCCGGCGATGTACAAGGTGCTGATGCTGAACGATGATTACACCCCGATGGAATTCGTGGTGCATGTGCTGGAACGCTTTTTCCAGAAAAACCGCGAGGAGGCGACGGACATCATGCTGCACGTTCACAAACGTGGCGTCGGCGTGTGCGGGGTCTTTACGTATGAGGTTGCGGAAACCAAAGTAACACAGGTGATGGACCTGGCACGCCAGAACCAGCACCCGCTGCAATGCACCATCGAGAAGGACTGACCCCACGGACAAGCGCATCTTCCCGCCCCCGTCGCGATCCGATCGCGTTCCATGGCATTTTGTGCTGGCATTTCCATTACAACGGGGCAAGGATTGTCCTGACTTACCGGTTATGATCTCCGGGGCCCGGGTGGCCCCTCTTGGAAAAGGAGCGTCTCGGCATGTTGTCACGTAATCTTGAACAGACGCTTCACCGTGCGCTGACACTGGCTGGCGATCGTCGGCACGAATACGCAACGCTTGAACACCTCCTCCTCGCCCTGATCGATGATCCGGATGCCGTGACGGTATTCCGCGCCTGCGGGGTTGACCTGACCAAGCTGCGCACTGACCTGACCGACTTCCTTGACAAGGATCTCGCAGGGCTTGCAGCCGACCGTACCGTCGATCCCAAGCCCACTGCCGCCTTCCAGCGCGTGATCCAGCGCGCCGCGATCCATGTGCAGTCCACCGGCCGGGACGAGGTGACGGGGGCGAACGTGCTGGTCGCCCTGTTTGCCGAACGCGAAAGCCACGCTGTCTATTTCCTGCAGCTGCAGGACATGACGCGCCTGGATGCGGTCAACTTCATTTCCCACGGAATCGCCAAGGCGCCCGACCGCTCCACGCGCCGGCCTGTCGCAGGTAGCGCGCCCGAAGGCGGCGAAAGCGAGGAACGCGGCAAGACCGGGCAGAAAAGCCAGGATGCGCTGTCCACCTACTGCACCAACCTCAATGAAAAGGCGCAGGAAGGTAAGGTTGACCCGCTGATCGGCCGCGACTCCGAAATCGAGCGCACGATCCAGATCCTGTGCCGCCGCACCAAGAACAACCCGCTGTATGTAGGCGACCCCGGTGTCGGCAAGACCGCCATTGCCGAAGGGCTGGCCAAGCGCATTGTCGAAGGCGACGTGCCTGAAGTGCTGCTCAATTCCACGATCTATTCACTGGACATGGGCGCGCTGCTGGCCGGCACCCGCTATCGTGGTGATTTCGAGGAACGGCTGAAGGCGGTCGTGACCGAACTGGACAACAATCCCGGTTCCATCCTGTTCATTGACGAAATCCATACCGTCATTGGTGCGGGTGCGACTTCGGGCGGGGCCATGGACGCGTCCAACCTGCTCAAGCCAGCCCTGGCCGCCGGCACGCTGCGCTGCATGGGGTCAACCACGTACAAGGAATACCGACAGCATTTTGAAAAGGACCGCGCATTGGTGCGCCGGTTCCAGAAGATCGACGTGGCGGAACCCTCGGTCGATGATGCGGTCAAGATCCTGCGTGGCCTGAAGGTCAATTACGAAAAGCACCACAAGGTGCGTTACACCGATGATGCGATCAAGGGTGCGGTGGAACTGTCCGCCAAGTACATCCACGACCGCAAGCTGCCGGACAAGGCCATCGACGTGATTGACGAAGTTGGCGCATCGCGCATGCTGGTGCCCGAAAACCGTCGCCGCAAGACGGTCACGCTGAAGGATGTCGAGGATATCGTCGCCAAGATCGCGCGCATCCCGCCCAAGAGTGTCTCGTCCGACGACAAGGAAACGCTGCGTTCGCTGGAACGTGACCTGAAGGGCATGGTCTATGGTCAGGACAAGGCGATCGAGGCCCTGACGGCCGCGATCAAGCTGTCACGCGCCGGGCTGCGTGACCCGGAAAAGCCGATTGGCAACTACCTGTTCTCCGGCCCCACGGGTGTCGGCAAGACGGAAGTGGCCAAGCAGCTTGCCAGCACGCTGGGGATTGAACTGATCCGTTTCGACATGTCGGAATACATGGAACGGCATTCGATTTCGCGCCTGATCGGTGCGCCGCCGGGCTATGTCGGTTTTGACCAGGGTGGCCTGCTGACCGATGCCATTGACCAGCACCCGCATGCGGTCCTGCTGCTGGATGAAATCGAGAAGGCACATCAGGACCTGTATAACGTCCTGCTGCAGGTGATGGACCATGGACGCCTGACCGACCATAACGGCAAGACGGTCGATTTCCGTAACGTGGTTTTGATCATGACCACCAACGCAGGCGCTGCGGACCTGAGCAAGGAAGCGATCGGCTTTGGCCGCACGTCCCGCGAAGGCGAGGACGAGGATGCGATCAAGCGCCTGTTCACGCCGGAGTTCCGCAACCGGCTGGATGCGATCATCCCGTTCGCCAACCTGTCGCCGCATGTGGTTGACCGGGTGGTGGAGAAGTTCATCTTCCAGCTTGAAGCCCAGCTGGCGGACCGTAACGTGATGATCGAAATCTCGTCAGCCGCGCGCGAATGGCTGGCGGAACGTGGTTACGACCGCCTGTATGGCGCACGCCCGCTTGGCCGTGTCATTCAGGAATACATCAAGAAGCCGCTGGCGGAAGAACTGCTGTTCGGCAAGCTGACCAAGGGGGGTGTTGCCAAGATCACCCTCAAAGATGGCAAGCTGGACTTTGAATACATCTCGCAGGCGGAAAACCCGTCTACCGAAGGGGATGAAGGTGACAGCACGCGGGAAGAAGAAGCCGCCGACTGACAAAGCCCTTGTGACTACTGCCTGAAAAATGACAGGGACCAGAAATGGTCCCTGTTTTTTTGTACTTTTTGTCCCCGAAAGGAATCCCATGCTGACCGCTGCCATTTATGTTCCCGCCGCATTTGCGGAAATCTGCGGATGTTTCTGTTTCTGGGCGTGGATGCGTATGGGGCGTTCGGCACTGGTTCTGGTACCGGGCTGCCTGTCGCTGGTGCTGTTTGCATGGTTGCTGACATTCAGCCCGGCCGATAACGCGGGTCGCGCCTATGCCATTTATGGGGGTGTCTATATTGCCGCCAGCCTGATCTGGTCATGGCTGGTGGAAAAGCTGCCGCCTGATCGCTGGGATATCGGGGGGGCTGCGATCTGCCTGGTGGGGGCTGCCATTATCCTGCAGGCCCCGCGCGGCTGAATGATACGCCGACAGCAGTAAAAGTTTTTGGTGAAGCTTTTTTCAAAACTCCTTAAGGAACACCGCCTCTTTTAAATAAAGGCAGCACCCAAAAACTTCCCCGGGATCTAAAACGGTTCCTTACTGGTAACGCGTGCCGTTAACCGTCACATATCCCGCCACAGGCCAGGTGCGACCGGTGCCATGATGGGTCCAGTCAATGCCCTGGCTACGTGCGTTGTCATAGTAATACCGGCCCAGCACATCCGCCTGATCGCCCTTGGCCACCCACGGCCATGCGGGTGCGGACATGCGGTCCAGATCGGACACGATGCGGATGGACACGCCATTGCCGACATCAACATAGAAATAGCCATGCAGGCCGCTGCGGGTCCGTTTTGACGCGGACACCGCGATCACACGGCCACAGACATGCTCGACCCGATCAGGCTGGTCGCCCTGCCTGCTTTCCGCCGCTTCGACATCGGCAAGGAATTTACGGTCATCGCATGATTCCGGCACGGGGCTGGCAATGGCCTGGGTCTGTGCATTGTCCTTTTCACTGCCGGACTGCTGGTAATCTTCCCCGGCCTGTTCCCGCCTGTGGTGATGGTGGCGACGTGCCTCGGCTGGCGCCATAAGCGCGCCCTGCACCGCCAGGACCGCCGCCAGCCCCATCACCCCACGTATATGCCAGCGCGTTACCGCCATGACTGTTCTCCATTCACACAAGATCACAATCTTTTGCGGGGTGTGGGCACGCACGTCAATGAACGGCGTGATGGGGGCTTTGTGGTGCTTCTGCCTCAAGCTGCTTACGGGCCTTTTCCATTTCCGCCTCCATGGCGGGATCGGAT
Source organism: Komagataeibacter sp. FXV3 (assembly GCF_015155755.1). Taxonomy (GTDB): domain Bacteria; phylum Pseudomonadota; class Alphaproteobacteria; order Acetobacterales; family Acetobacteraceae; genus Komagataeibacter. The sequence goes on from NZ_VWPI01000080.1 coordinate 12,022, forward strand.
GCCGGCATTTTCAGATGCAGCTTTTCCAGCGCGTCGATTATGGCCTCGATCACCACCAGCCGCTCAAACCATTTCTGGTCGGCAGGCACCACAAACCACGGCGCATCGGGATGGGCGGTGCGGCGGATCGCTTCCTCATACGCGCTCTGGTAATCATCCCAGTACTGCCGTTCATGGATATCGGCTGGCGAGAATTTCCAGTTCTTGGCGCGATGCTCGATCCGGCGCAGGAAGCGCTTGCGCTGTTCTTCCTTTGACAGATGCAGGAAGAACTTCAGCACGATCGTACCCTGACGCGCCATATACTGTTCGAAATGGCTGATATCCTGATACCGGTCCTGCCAGAATGTCGACTTTCTGCGCAGCGAAGCGGGCAGGCATTCATGATCCAGCAGTTCGGGATGCACGCGGGTGACCAGTACTTCCTCATAATGACTGCGGTTGAAAATGCCGATACGACCCGCCGCAGGCGCTGCCAGATGTTCGCGCCACAGGTAACCATGCGACAGTTCAACCGGGCCGGGCTGCTTGAATGATGTCACGCTGACACCCTGCGGGTTGATGCCGGACATGACATGCTTGATCACGCCATCCTTGCCCCCCGCATCCAGCGCCTGCAGCACGACCAGCACGGACCATGTGCCATTGGCGTACAGAACGGATTGCAGTTGTGACAGGCGGCCAATGCGTTCCTTCAGCAACTGCTTGCCGGTTTTCTTATCCAGTCCACACGCTTCCGCCGCCCGCGTGGGACAGGACGCCAGGGAAAAATCATGCCCGTTGCGCACACAGAACTGACGCGCCAGCCTGTTACTCATATCCTTTGTCTTGCGCGCCATGATCAGTCCTTCATCCCCCGCGCCACCGCAAGCCCGCCCGCCGCCTGACAGACCGGCATCATCTCGATTTCATTGATGTTGACATGCCGCGGCAGGGACAGGACCCAGGCCACCGCTTCAGCAATATCGGTCGGCAGCAGTGGCCTGGTCCCTTCGTACACCGCCGCCGCCTTCGCATCATCACGCAGGCGCACCTGACTGAACTCACTCCCCCCGCACAGGCCGGGTTCAAGGTTCGTCACACGCACATTATGGCCCAGCAGGTCACAGCGCAGGTTACGCGTGAACTGCCTGACAAACGCCTTGGTCGCGCCATACACATTGCCGCCGGTATAGGGATAGGTGCCAGCCGTGCTGCCCAGGGTAACGACATGCCCGCGATCGCGCGCCACCATGCCGGGCAGCAACACACGGGTCAGTTCGACCATGCCGGTCACATTGGTGGAAATCATGGTCTGCCAGTTGGCGATATCCGCGTCCTGTGCCTTTTCCATGCCCAGCGCCAGTCCCGCATTGTTGACCAGCACGTCCACATCGCGCCATCCCTCCGGCAGGCTGCCTGGCAGGGCCGCGATGGCGGCGGCATCGTCCATGTCCAGCCGGAAGGGCAGCAGGTCCGGCCCCAGTTCCGCCGCCAGTGCATCCAGACGTTCCTGCCTGCGACCGGTTGCGATGACACGGTATCCGTCATGCACAAGGCGGTGGGCAATCGCCCTGCCGAATCCGGCTGTGGCACCGGTTACCAATGCGGTCTGCTTCATGGTCGGTCTCCTTCCTGCATGTAACGGCAAGCCTTGCATATTGCAGGCCATCCGTCATTGAGAACAATCACACCACAGATCATGCCTGAAATGGTTGCAAAGGGGGGCAATTCCGGTTCTATGGTGGTGTATGGCTTCCTTTGCGACAACTCCAGGCTGCAGCCTGACAGGTCACCTGCTTGTGGCCACCCCTGCCCTGACTGATCCCGCTTTCGCGCGCAGTGTCATCTATCTGTGCGCCCATTCGCCCGAGGATGGGGCCATGGGCCTTGTCGTCAACCGTCGCCTGTCGCAGCCTGTACTGGATGATGTGCTGGAACAGCTTGGCATCGCCCCCGTCCCCCCGCGTCGCCGCATCAACCTGTGCGCGGGCGGCCCGATGGATAACGGGCGGGGCTTCGTGCTGCATACATCGGACTGGAGCGGTGACGGTAGCCTGCCGGTGGACCGCACCACCACGCTTACCGCCAGCCTGGACGTGCTGCGTGACATTGCCGATGGCAATGGTCCCGCCCACGCGCTGCTGGCCATGGGGCATGCCAGTTGGGAAGCAGGGCAACTGGAAGAAGAAATGCTGCACCACGACGCATGGATCGCGGCCCCGGCTACCGAAAACATCGTATTCGGGGCGGATCACAATGCAAAGTGGCGGCAGGCGCTGGCCAGCGTGCGCATTGACCCTGCGTGGTACAGCGCCTCCTCCGGTCATGCCTGACCGGAGACGCGGCCCTTACCAGCGCAGCGACGGCACGCAGGCGACCGGCGCAAGCCCGGCAGCCGTGGCTTCTTCCACGGCAAGGTCATAATCCGGGTTACGCCCCTGCGCCCAGCTACCGCCCAGCATTTCCTGATGGATGCCACCCAGCACCCAGCAGCCATCAATCCCGACAGTGGCAGCCCCACGCATGTCGGTCGCCAGCGCGTCCCCCAGCGCCAGCACGCGATCGCGCGGTACATCCAGCAATGACAGCGCCAGTCCGTACACTTCAGGATAGGGCTTGCCGATCCAGCGCACGTCACGGCCATGTTCCGCATACCAGCTTGCCATGGCCCCCGCGCAGATCAGGCGCTGCGTACCGCGGATGACCTGCTGGTCCGGATTGGCGCAGATCATGGGCAGGCTTTGCGCGGCACAGCGGTCCAGCAGCGGCAGGTAGGGGGCGATGTCTTCCTCCCCCAGTTCGGCATCCGGTCCGGTATTAAGCACGAAATCCGCATCGGCCGGGTCGGTGACCACATCAAGGTCCAGCCCGGTAAAGACATCCACGTCCTTTTCCGGGCCAAGATGGATCATGCGCCGTCCCAGTGCGGCAAACCACGGGTCATCGCGGCTGGACAGCATACGGTGGGTGCATTCGCCACTGGTCATGATGGCGTCATACAGGTCGGCGCTGATGCCCATACGGCGCAGGTTTGGCTCCACCGTTGCGGTCCGGCGTGGCGCGTTGGACAGCAGCACGACACGACGGCCCGCCTCACGCAGGCGCTGCAGGCATTCCAGAACCCCGGGATAGGGCTGAACCCCATTATGCACGACCCCCCACAGGTCAAGGATGTAGCCGTCATAATCACCGTTCAGCGTGGACAGCCCGTCATGCCATTTCATTTGCCGGCAGTCCCCTTGGCATCGGCCAGTGTCTCGAACCCTTCGGCACGCAGCGCGCGCAGGGTTTCGGCCTTCAGGCGCGCAATGATGCCCGGCCCTTCGTAAACATAGGACGTATAGATCTGCACCAGGTCGGCACCCGCGCGTACCCGGTCCACGATATCGGCCCCGGTTTCGATCCCGCCACAGGCCACCAGCGCCACGCGGCCATTCGCCACCTGCGCCACGCGGGTCAGCATGTCCTGCGCCAGCGCGCGCAGCGGCCGGCCGGACAGGCCGCCGGTCTCGCTGGCATACGGGCTGCGCAGCCCCGCCGGGCGGGAAATGGTGGTGTTGGAGACAATCAGCCCCTGCACGCCACCGGCAATCGCGGCCTCGACCACCGCGGGTACGTCATCATGCGCGATGTCGGGCGATATCTTGACCAGCAGCGGCGGCCGTTCGGGGTGGGCCGTATTGATTGCGTCCAGGATACCCTTCAGCCGCGTGGCCTCCAGCAGGTCGCGCAGGCCCGGCGTATTGGGCGATGACAGGTTGATGACGATGTAATCGGCATAATGCTTAACCCGCCCGACCAGCATGGGATAATCGCGTTCGGGGTCCGCACCGGTCTTGTTGATGCCAAGGTTCGCCCCCACCGGCACCTGCGCGCCCGGCGTGCGGCGTGGGGATAACACGCGGTGCAGGCGGGCCATGCGTACGGCAAAGCGATCGATGCCCTGATTGTTGAAGCCCATGCGGTTGATGATGGCGCGGTCTTCCGTCAGCCGGAACAGGCGCGGCTGCGGGTTGCCGGGCTGCGGGCGCGGGGTCACGGTTCCGGCTTCGACAAAACCAAAGCCCGAGCGTGCCAGCGGGCGCACGACCAGCGCATTCTTGTCAAACCCCGCCGCCATGCCGATGGGATTGGGAAACCGCAGGCCCATGGCCCGCACCGACAGCGCCGGGTCATCTTTCCCGGGGCAGGACACCCCGCCCAGCCCCAGCTGCAGGGCATCAAGGGCGACACGATGGGCGGTCTCGGGTTCCAGACGCCGCATGAGCGGCAGGATCATACGCGACATAATATTCATGACTGGGATTGTTGCCGCAATTCAGCGCCGGGGGAAAGGGGCAACTAACCGTGCGCGGGCTTTGTCGCGTCCATGGCCACGGGGGCATCGGTGGGAAAGCGGATCAGGTAATAGGGAGGCACCCGCAGGTCATGCCCGCCATTCAGGCCACCCAGCCGGTTCCACTGTCCCAGCGTGCAGTAAACCATGTCGCCATCAACGAATATCCCGTCGGGTGAAAGAATGCGCGGGTCATGCACCATGGTGTCGAACGTCCCGTCGGCATTACGGCGGAAAATGGCATCATGTTCGAAATTGGTGGTGTAGATCCGCCCCCTTGCATCATTGGCCAGCCCATCGGCCACGCCCTTTTCCCCCAGGTCTCGGATCCCGGCCGCAAGCTGCGCATCAGTGTTGGAAAAATCGGCCAGAAGGCCAGTGGGAATGCTGTACAGCCGCCTGCTGGTCAGGGGGCTGTAATACAGCGTGGCGCTGTCGGGTGACAGGGTAATGCCATCCACCCCGCCCCAGACGAAGGCGGGCGGGTGCCGTGGGGGATCGAACACCAGTGGCCGTCCCTCCACCACTGCCATGAAGGGGCGCTCCGCCTGAATGGAGGGATGATCGGCCAGCACCCGGCGCTGCCGCCCTGTCGCGATATCCACCACCACAAGGGCAGGCGACATGCCAAAGGAGGAATCGGTCACATACACCGTGCCCTGCGCCCCATGCGTCAGATCCACCCGCAGGTCGTTCATGTGGCTGTCCGCAAGCAGGGTCGGCGCGCGCAGGATGATGCTGGCGAAAATCCGGTCCGTTTCGGGATCAATGCCGATGACCTTCGCTGCACCGGGGGCAAGTGGCTGCCCGGCCAGCTTGCCATCATCAATGGCCCATAACCGTCCCCGCGCATCCGTCGTCATGCCATGCACGGACATGAGGCGGTTTGCAGGCGGCTGGTCGGATGGCATGCTGTGCGCGGCATCAGGATAGGGATACAGCTTCCCGTCCTTCAGTTCCGCAAGGGTCGCACCGTGGTGATTGACCGCATGGCGGGGAAAGCCCACGAATACGCGCCCATGCGTTACTGCAATTCCTGACGGGCCGGGACCATCAAACCGGGCCACGATTTCAAACGGGCCGGACGGCGCCACGCCATGATCGCGGTTGGTGGCATCATGCGCCGGTTCCGCCGCATGCGCGACACCCGCCATGCCGATGGTCAGTGGCAGGATGGCACGGAACAGGTCACGCCTGTGCATGGACATGGTCATCGTCTCCCCCGGTGCTGGATATCAGGCCATTCATGCAAGTCCGGGGGACAAGGGCAATCGAACGCGTCCCCGCGCATGGTTCACAATCAGTTCATGGGCACGGATACGGGCGGGTGTTCGGGCGACAGTGTGCGCCGTATCCGCGCCACGTCCGCCGCTGTTACGGCGGGCGCGTCATTGCCCCATGCCGCGCGGATGAAGGTGACGGTATCCGCCACGGCATGATCATCCATACGCGCGGCGAACCCGGGCATGACAAACGCGGAGGGTGCCTGCCGCGTGGCACGCAGGGTATTACCCTCCAGCACGATGCGGATCAGGGAATCGGGTTTTGGGTCCATGACCACCGGGTTGCCCGCCAGTGGGGGGAACGTGGTGGGATAGCCGTGGCCATCGGTGCGGTGGCAGGCGGCACAGCTATCGACATAAGCACGTGCGCCCCGGGCTGAAACATCGCCCGCGTGCAGGGCATCGGTCATCGCCGGATCATAGGTCCAGCCCCGCGCCACTGCCGGTGCGGCGGGCGACAGGGTCTTGAGGTAACGCGCGATCGCCAGGCGGTCCTCATCCGTCATGTGCTGCGTGCCATGGCCGATGGCATCCGTCATGCCACCAAAGGCAGCCCCCAGCGGCATGCGCCCGGTAGCCAGGAAACGCACGATGTCATGTTCATTCCACCGCCCCAGCCCGGTGCGGTTTTCCCCGCGCAGGCTGACGGGACGCCAGCCATCCACCGCGTCCCCCCCCGACAGGTACAGCGGTCCATCCTCCGCCGTCAGGGCCTTTTCCTGCATGGTCAGGGCACGTGGCGTATGGCATGCGCCGCAATGTCCCGGCCCTTCGACCAGATAACTGCCACGGGCGACCAGCGGGTCGGCAAAGGTACGGCGGTCCATGTCATGCCGCACGGCCTTCGGATCCGGTGCATACAGCGTGCGCCAGATGGAAAGCGGCCAGCGCATGGACATCGGCCACGACATGCCGTCCTGCGCCACCGCATGCGCGACGGGTTTCACGCCGTGCATGAAATAGACATACAGCACGTGCACGTCCTCATCCGTCAGGCGTGCGTAGGATGGATAGGGCATGGCCGGGTACAGCGTCGCCCCGTCGCGGCGGATGCCCCGGCGCAGGGCACGGCTGAACTCGGCTTCGGAATACTGGCCAATGCCGGTCTGCCGGTCCGGGGTGATATTGGGGGCATACAGCGTGCCGGTCGGCAGGTGGAAGGCCATGCCCCCGGCAAATGGCGCCTCACCGGGCACGGTATGGCAGGCTGCGCAATCGGCCGCGCGGGCCACGTATTCCCCACGCGCGATCACGTCACCCTGTGCCTGTCCCTGCGCGCGTGCGGCCAACCCGCACACCATCACCGCAAGCATTGCACCGGCCAGCATGCAAAGCCGGCCTGTCCATGTCACGGCCCTCATCCCGCCAGCGGCCCGGGATGGGACAGGTAGGTCGTGCGGATATGGTGGGCCGCCCAGTACGCCAGTGCGGCAACCATGCCCGTTGGGTTATACCCCGTTCCCTGCGGAAAGGCGTTCGCCCCGATTACGAACACATTATGCACATCCCATGACTGCAGGTAGCGGTTGAGCGCACTGGTCCCCGGATCAGTGCCCATTACCGCGCCGCCACCCAGATGGGTGGTCTGGTACTGTCTTGTATCAAACGGCCTGCCGAATTCGCGTTTTGTCAGATTGACGCGGCGCGCGCCCATGGCCTTCGCCACGTCACCGATCTTGTCCACCACATAGCGGTTCATGCGGATGTCATTGTCTTTCCAGTCAAACGTCATGCGCAGCAGTGGCTGTCCGTAGGCATCCTTCCATGTCGGGTCGAGGTCCAGATACACGTCCCGATAGGCCATGTTCGCCCCATGCGCATCAATCCGCAGGGAATGGCGGTAGGTGTCGATCACGCCTGCCTTCCACGCGGATCCCCAGCGCGGCGTACCCGGCGGCCCGCCGGAATGGGCGGCGGCAATTGCCTTCACACCCGCCTGGTTCACCCATACCGGCGATCCCCCCACGAAACCCAGCGGGCCATGGTCGAAGTTTTCGCTGTTGAAATCATCAAATGCCACGCCACCGCCGCCAGCGCCGACATACTGATTTGTATCAATACTGCGATCGAGCCAGACATTACTGGTCGTCACGTTCTGGTAGACAAAATTGCGCCCCACCACCCCTTCGTTGTGTACGGGGTCATAAGGCCTGCCAATGCCCGACAGCAGCATAAGCCGGACATTATGGAACTGGAACGCCGTCAGGATCACCATTTCCGCAGGCTGGGTCACCACCTTGCCGTCGGAATCGGTATAGGTGACGCCGGTCGCCCGCCTGCCATCCGCATCCAGTTCGACCTTCAGCACGTGACAGTTGGCACGCAGTTCAAACAACGGGTGCCGCCGCAATACCGGCAGGATGTTCACGTTGGGCGATGCCTTGGAATACATGTAACAGGCATACCCGCTGCAATAACCGCAGAAATTGCACGGCCCCATCTGCGCGCCATACGGATTGATATACTGCCGCGATGCATTGGCCGCAGGCAGGGAATAGGGGTGGAAGCCCACTTCCTCCGCCGCCTTGCGGAACAGATGCGCGGTATAGACATCCTTCAGCGCGGGCAGCGGGAAATGGTCCGAGCGTGAGGGGGAGAACACATTCCCCTTACCCACCACCTGTCCCTTGACCATGTACGCTTCGCCCGATGTGCCGAATACCTTTTCCGCCTTGTCGAAAAAGGGTTCCAGTTCCTCGTAACTGACGCCGTAATCCTGCAGGTTCATGCCTTCGGGAATGAATTTGGCGCCGTATTTCTCGATCACGCGCGTGCGCAGCCGCAGATCATCAGGGGGCATGCGGAAATGCACACCCGACCAGTGCAGGCCCGCCCCACCCACGCCCTCACCGGGCAGGAAGGCGGCCATGCGGCGATAGGGCAGCGCCGTCTGGTGGCTGTTGTTGCGTATGGTGACAGTGTTTTTCGACAGGTCCTGGAACAGTTTGTACCGGAAATTGCCCTCCAGTTCATCAATCGAGGCAGGATAGGCTCCATCCGCCGCCGTGCTGCGGTCCGGCCCGCGTTCCAGCATGACGACCGACCGCCCGGCCTCGGTCATTTCCTTGGCCATGATCGACCCGGCCCAGCCACCACCCACGATCACCACATCAACCGGGTGCAGCCTGCGTGCATCATCACTCATGCCGTTTCTCCCGAAATGGAGACACTGCCCAGCGGGTAATGCGCACCATACTGGTCCACCCAGTCCATGAAATCCGCCCGCGCACCGGGAAAGCCCAGCATGGTCCAGCCACCCAGGCCGGTATTGCCGCCATGGATGGGATCACAAAACCCGCCTTCCATCACATTGGCCAGCAACTGGTCAAAGAACACGGTGGATGGCATGTCGCCAAAGGTCATGCCGCCGTTTTCGGCCCCGCGCAGCAGATCGTCCTGCAATGCGGGCGCAAGGCCTGCAAACGGTGCGCCATGACGGGTTGCGGCATGCGCGTTCATGCCCGCAATCCCGCGCCGGTACAGGTCACGCGGGGCATAAGGCAACTGATAGCCAAGGTTGTCCGGCCCCTGCACGAAGGGGCCCTGCATGTACCACTGCGCGCCATGGGCGTAGGGAGTGTCCATCTGCATGTCGATGAAACGCGGCACATCCAGCGCCAGCGCGCCGGGACCGTTTTCATCGGCCGGGATCAGTCGGTCACATGCGGCGATCAGGAACGCCCATTCGACGGGGGTGAAAAAACGCGGCGCATAGGGCACGGGCCGACTGGCATGACCCGGGGGAGAGGCAAGAACCGTACTGCATGCGGCAATCCCTGCCAGTCCCTGCATGAACCGCCGCCGCGACGAAGTGAACCGTAAACCACTGATACCCAAAAATGCCTACCCGTTATGTCATGTCTCTCTTGATCCGAATGCTCACTATATCCGTGAGGTCTGGATAAATGCCTAGTCCATTTTTCCGACATATTTATTAATGCAAGAAATATTGATCGCGGAAAAACGGACGGCAGGTAAACTTTTGCACATCCCGTCAACCAGTTCCGCACCAACTGCGGTGTTCCGGGATTCCGGTTCTGACGGGTTCATGATGCGTGCCCTTGACCCGTAACGGACCGCACCATATCCACGCGGACATGCGCCCCGCCCTTTTCATGCTGCGAAACCTTGGTGCCACCTGCATTGCGTCAATGACCGACATGGCCGTGGGCTACCCGCAGGCGCTGGTGCGCCGGGTCGGGCATCCGGTCATGTGGATCGGGGGGCTGATCGGCTTGCTGGACAGGCGGCTCAATACACCAGACGCCGCCCCGGCCCGACGCCGGGCCAACGGTTTTGTGGCCAGCATGCTGATTGTATCGGTGCCCACGGCAGCCGCCATGCTGATGGATCACGTCATCCGCCGTGTCCTGCCCCGATGGCTGGCGCTACCACTGACGGCGTTACTGGCCAGTTCCCTTGTCGCCCAGCGTTCGCTGCATGACCATGTCGAAGCCGTGGCGATCCAGGCACAGGCCAGCCTGCCCGCCGCCCGGCGCGCGGTCTCCCACATTGTGGGCCGTGACCCCGAACAACTGGATGAGGCAGGCGTGCTGCGGGCCGCGACCGAGACACTGGCCGAAAACTTTTCCGACGGCATCGTGGCCCCCCTGCTGTGGATGGCGGCAGGTGGCCTGCCGGGCACGGTCTTCTATAAATCGGTCAACACGGCGGACAGCATGATCGGCCACCGCACGCCCCGGCATGAAGCCTTTGGCTATGCGGCGGCAAGGCTGGATGATCTGGTCAACCTGCCTGCGTCGCGCCTGTCAGCATTGTGGATCATCCTTGCCGCCCGGACCCTGAAGGGAATGAGCGCGCGGGACGCCGTGCGCATCCTGTGGCGCGACGCCCGTCAGCATCGTTCCCCCAATGCCGGATGGCCGGAAGCAGCGATGGCGGGCGCGCTGGGCATTCGCCTGTCTGGTCCGCGCGCCTATGATGGCGTGCGCGTGGCCGAGCCATGGGTGGGCGACGGCACACCTGACCTGCGCCCGGCCGACCTGCATCGTGCGCTGGCGCTGTACCGCCGCGCCTGCCTGATCCAGACACTGGCGGGCATGACAGCCACGGCCCTGCTGGCCCGGGCGTCTCGGCGGCGCTGATCCAGCATGCGTATCTGAAACCTACCTGAAAACAGCAGGGACCGGCTTTTTTCAAAAAGACGGCGTCCCGACGAAGCTGTTTGTACCCTTGCCGTTCATGTGGCTTCGTTTTCGCGCTGCAGCAACCCGGTCAGGATCGCACGCGCGATCCTGCGCGTCCGCAGTCCTTGCGCATCCCCATCAATGCCAGACCTGACCAGTTCCAGCTGCGCTTCCATATCGATGAGAAAATCGCGACGATCGCATATTCGGTGCGCTGGACGGTACGCTGCACTTTGTCAGCCGATACCTGCCCGGCAAGATGTTCCGAACAGACGGCCCGGATTTCAGTAATCACGTCCGGATAGATGAAGCGATGGGTCATTATAAACCATTTCCCACGTGATGGGACGGCAACGGGTTTTCAGCCCTGCACCGGGCGCGCCATGGCCAGCAGGCCGTCGATATCGAGATGCATTTCCAGATGGTCCGCCAGCGCATCAAGTGCTGTATCCACTGTCGCATCATGGTCCCGCGCGTGCGAACATGCGCCAAGCCGCGCCAGCAATGCCGCCCTTGCCCGGCCATCGGCCAGCAGGCCATGCACATAGGTACCCCATATCCGGCCCGAAGGGCTGACCGCGCCATCATACCGCCCGTCCAGATCGATCAGCGGGCGCGCGTCATGGTCGGGGCCGATGGTGCGGCCGATATGCATCTCATAACCACGCAGGGGCATGTGTTCGGGCAAAAGCACACCTGTAACATCCTCCAGCTGCTTGCTGCCTTCCAGCACGGTTGTCACATCAAGCAGACCCAGCCCCCCCACGGTGGCGGGTGGTCCCTCGATCCCCCCGGGGTCAGCAATGCTGCGGCCGAGCATCTGGTAGCCACCGCATATGCCCATGACATGCCCACCACGACGGACATGGGCGTGGATGTCGATATCCCACCCTTCGTCCCGCAACGCCGCAAGGTCGGCAATGGTCGCCTTGGCCCCGGGCAGGATCACAAGGTCACAGGGCGGCAGCACCTGTCCCCGCTGCACCATGTTCAGGCTGACGCCCTCTTCCGCCGCAAGCGGGTCGAGGTCATCAAAATTGGCGATCATGGGCAGGCAGGGCACGGCAATGCGCACGCCCTGCGTCCCACTGCCGCCTCCACCCGCGCGCAGGTCGGCGGCATCTTCCGCCGGCAGGTCGCGCACGCGGTCCAGGAAGGGCACAAGCCCCACGGGCCGCCAGCCGGTCATGTCGGCAATCGCCGCCATCCCGGCATCAAACAGGGATGGATCGCCACGCATGCGATTGACGATAAAGCCCCTTATGCGCCGCGCGTCATCAGCGGCCACGACAGCCTGCGTGCCGACAAGGCTGGCGATCACGCCGCCACGGTCAATATCGCCCACCAGCACGACATCAACATCCGCCGCCTGTGCAAAACCCATATTGGCGATGTCATCGGCCCGCAGGTTGACCTCCGACGCCGATCCGGCACCTTCGACCAGCACGATGTCCGCCTGACCGGCAAGGGTGTGAAAACTGTCCAGTACCTCGGGCATCAGGCCGCGCTTGAAGGACTGGAAATCGCGTGCCCGCACCTGTCCGCGCATGTGCCCGCGCACCACAAGCTGCGATCCGGTCATGCCCTGCGGCTTGAGCAGCACGGGGTTCATGTCCACCGACAGCAGCACCCCGCAGGCCCGCGCCTGTAGCGCCTGCGCGCGCCCGATTTCGCCGCCATCCGCTGTTACCGCGGCATTGTTGGACATGTTCTGGGGCTTGAACGGGCGTACGCGCAGGCCACGGCGCGTCAGGGCACGGCACAGCCCCGCCACCAGCACCGACTTGCCCACGCTGGACCCGGTGCCCTGGAACATGAGCGCGCGGGCCGACATCAGAACTCGATCCCGGCCTGCGCCTTGACCCCCTTTTTGAAATGATGGGCGACCTGCGTCATTTCGGTCACCAGATCGGCGGCCTCGATCATGGCCGGGCGGGCGTTGCGGCCGGTCACGACGACATGCTGCATGGCGGGACGGGCCGCAATATCGGCCAGCACCGCATCAACCGGCAGATAGTCATACCGCAGCGCGATATTGAGTTCGTCCAGGATCACCATCGCCACGTCCGCGCGCCGCATGGCCGCGCGCGCCTGCTCCCACGCGGCACGGCAGTTGGCGATGTCGCGGGTGCGGTCCTGTGTATTCCATGTAAAACCTTCGCCCAGCGCGTGCCATTCAACCTGGTCGCCAAAGCGTTCCAGCGCCTTGCGTTCCCCCGTGTTCCACGCCCCCTTGATGAACTGGATCACCACGATGCGCCCGCCATGGGCCAGCGTGCGCAACGCCATGCCAAAGGCGGCGGTGGACTTGCCCTTGCCTGTGCCGGTATGGACCGCCAGCAATCCCTTCTCGATGGATTTGCTGCTGACTTCCCTGTCCTGCACGGCCTTGCGCCTGGCCATTTTTTCACGGTGACGAATTTCTTCGGGGGTAAGGGTCATTTCATCTCCATCGGCAGGCCAGCCACTATAAAAACCACGCGCGCGACATCCCGCGCAACGGACTGGTGCAGCCAGCCTGCCTCATCACGGAAGCGACGCGCCAGCGCATTATCAGGGACGATGCCCTGGCCCACCTCGTTTGACACCAGTACGGTCGGCCCCATGCGGCGGCGCAGGGCTGCCAGCAGCGCCTGCGTGGCGCCCATAATATCATGTTCACCCAGCATGAGGTTGGTCAGCCACAGCGTCAGGCAGTCCACCAGAACGGGCGACGTACCCGCCCCGTCCAGGGCCGCAGGCAGGTCCAGCGGTTCCTCGACCGTATGCCAGCCTGCGCCCCGCCGCGCCCGGTGGTGGGCCACGCGCTGCGTCATTTCCCCGTCATGGGGCTGGCAGGTGGCAAGGTAGGTCCATGGCGCGGGCCATTGGGGGAACAGGTTTTCGGCAAAACGGCTCTTGCCCGAACGCGCGCCCCCCAGCACGAAAATGCAACCCTGCATGCCGGACATCGTATCGGGTTGGGCCGCCGTCTTCATTTTATCCTCCGCCATCTTGCATCCGGGCGCATAAGACCACACAACGCTGCCCATGCCATCCCGTCTTTCCTTTCCACGCGACATGGCCGCGCTGCGCCAGCTATGCCGCGACCTGCCCCCGCCCGACATGGGGGCGGATGCCGCCATAACCGGACATGACAGCCAGCTGACCAAGCCACCGGGCAGCCTGGGACGGCTGGAGGAACTGGCCCGCTGGGCCGGACAGTGGCAGCACACCGACCGCCCCCGCGCCGAACGGGTGGATATCATCGTCTTTGCCGGCAATCACGGCGTGACAGCGCAGGGTGTGACACCGTGGCCTGTTGATGTCACGCGCCAGATGATCGCGAATTTCCGCAACGGCGGGGCCGCCATCAACCAGATCGCCCGCGTCAGCGGTGCGCGCCTGCATGTCGTTGAGGTCGAGGACCTGCGCCCCACCGCCGACATGACCCACGCCCCTGCCATGGACGAGGCGACCTTCCTGCGCGCGCTGACCACCGGCATGCGGGCCGTGCGGGCGGATACGGACCTGCTGTGCCTGGGGGAAATGGGGATTGGCAACACGACCCCTGCCGCCGCCCTCTGTGCCGCCCTGTTTGGCGGCGGGGGCACGAAATGGGCCGGACGCGGCACCGGGCTGGATGATGCGGGGGTGCGGCACAAGGCCGTGGTGATCGACCGCGCGCTGGACCACCACGGCACGCAGCTGACGGATCCGCTGACTATTGCGCGTTACCTTGGCGGGCATGAACTGGCGGCCATCCTGGGCGCGGTCATCGCCGCGCGGTACGGGAACATTCCCGTGCTGCTGGACGGGTTCATCTGTACGGCGGCGGCAAGCCCGCTGGCGCTGCTGCACCCCCACGGGCTGGCGCATACCCGGCTGTCCCACTGTTCGGCCGAAGGGGGACATGCCCACCTGGCAGCAGCGCTTGGCCTGTCGCCGCTGCTGGAACTGGGGCTGCGACTGGGTGAAGGGTCCGGCGCGGGGCTGGCCATTCCCCTTGTGCGTTCCGCCATCGCCTGCCTGTGCGGCATGGCGACGTTTGCACAGGCGCAGGTCAGCGAAAAGGCATGACCATCGTGACCCGCCTGCGTGCCGACCTTGTCTGCGGGATCGGGCTGCTGACCCGCCTGCCGGTGGGGGGACTGGCGCGGGATGGTCTGCCCTATTCCATGACACGCAGCATCTGGTGCTGGCCGCTGGTCGGCGCGGGGATGGGGGCATGCGGTGGCCTGCTTTATGCAGGACTGACCTGGCTGGGCATTGCGGCCCTGCCAGCCGCGGGATGGAGTATCGGCATGCTGCTGCTGGCCTGTGGCGGGCTGCATGAAGACGGACTGGCGGACATGGCCGATGGTTGTGGCGGCGGTGGAGACAGGGCGCGGAAGCTGGAAATCATGCGTGACAGCCGGGTGGGCAGTTATGGTGTGATGGCGCTGGTCATTGCGCTGCTGGTGCGGGTTACGGCGCTGGCCGCCATGCCGGGACCTGTGGCCATCATGGCCATGCCGGTAGCGGGTGCGCTGGCACGCGCGGCCATGGTGGGGGTGCTGTGGCGCCTGCCGCCCGCGCGCAGTGACGGGCTGGCCAGTTCCATGGCGCGCCTGCCGGGCTATGCGCTGGCAGCCTGCATGACCCTGGCCGCGGGTAGCGCGGTCGTGCTGCTGCCCCCGGCCCGCGCGGCCCTTGCCTGCGCCGTGGCGATCATGGCGGCCCTTGTCATGTGCCGGTTCGCGCGACGGCAGATTGGCGGCCAAACCGGAGACGTTCTTGGTGCAACGGCAGTTGTGACGGAATGTGCGATTCTGACTGTCCTGTCCTGATGCCGGGGGGACCCTGCTCGATCACCCGCACCGACCCCATGGGCGGCGACGGGGCCAGCAGGCTGCCGGGCATGCCATGGACCATTCCCTGCATGAGGCGCAGCGGCCCCCCATGGGTCAGCACGGCACAGGACTGGCCATACTGCTGCATATCGGTCCAGAAACTCCGGACACGGGTGCGCAGGTCGCGACCGCTTTCACCACCGGGGGGGGTGAAATCACTGACATCGGCCGCCCACGCATCAAGCGCCGTGCGTGAAATGTGAGTCCATGGACGGCCCTCCCATTCGCCAAAGCTGATTTCACGCAGACGTGAATCCACCTTCAGATCCAGGTTCATGAACTGTGCCACCCGTTCCGCCACCATCTGGCAGCGCCGGGCCGGTGAAGAGAACAGAATCCTGCATCCCACCCCCTGCATGACGGTGCGCAGGCCATCGGCCATGCGCTCCCATCCATCCGCCAGGGCAACGTCCCGCTGGCCGTAACACAGGCCTTCCGCCCCGATGACCGCGGGATGGCGCGCCAGCACAATTGCAAAACGGTCAGTCATCCGCTCCTGCCTTCCAATCTGTCCTGATGAACATCCGCGAAGTTCGTGAACATCGCCATAAGTTGGATAAGGGGGCAGCCCCCCGATAAGGACATGCCACTTTTTTGCCCCAAGATGTCGGGGCAGGATCAATACCGGCAAACAGGACTAAATAAAGCCTGTTTACAAAAAGGTATGTATTCTGCATATCGGCATCTGTACATTAATACATTCCAATTTGCTGATACCCCGGGTCTGCACATTCCCGTTCCCAGACCGGAAGGATAACGAGCATCATGCGGATATGGGCCAGTGCCTGCCTGCTTCTGTGCCTGCCAGCAAGCGCGAGCGCCGCAGGCCTGTTCACTGCCGTCCATCCCACGCTGGCGTGCGGGGATGATGCCATCCTGCGTACCCTGTCCGACCGGGCCATCGCCGCGCAACAATCACCCGCAGCGCGCAAAACGCTGATCCGGCAGGGCGACTGCCACAGTGTCACGCCCGATATCCGCTGGGAAAAAATAGCCAACCGCAACGGCCTGCCGCTGATGCGGCGCGTGCCGCCGGTGCCGGGCCTGCCGCCGCTGTATTTCATGACGGGCGACATCGCCCCCGTCGGTGCCGTTACGGCCATGGCAGCCGAAGACCGCCCTGCCCCCCATGTTCCGCTCGCGCCACCTGCGCCTGCCGCGCCTGCCGCCGTGGATACCCC
>NZ_VWPI01000081.1 GCF_015155755.1 Komagataeibacter sp. FXV3
GCATACCGAAGCGGACGACACCCCGCCCGCCGCCCCGCCGGTGATCGTGCAGCCGGCGGAAACACCCCGACCGACCGACATCTTTTTCATGACGCGCGGATTCCAGAAACTGGGGGCGCTGATCCTGACGCTGATGCTGGTCTGCGGGGCGGGATGGGTCATGGTGCTGATCCTGCGCGCATGCTGGCTCATGGCGCGGCGGCGCAAGGCCATCAGGCTCTGTCTGGGACTGGCGCAGCGGCATTCCGCCATGCTGGGACGGTGGTACCAGAATGCGCATGACACGACAGCAACCGCGCATTCCCATACCTCGTGGGCGACGTATCTTGACCGCTTCGTGCGCAGCACGCTTCTGCCTACGCTGACGCGGCATGAATACCACACGCTGTGGCCCAGCATCCAGAAAGCCGTACAGGGGCACATCACCACCATGGCCGCCAGCACGGCCAGCAGGCCGGCCGCCACCGCCATTACGCCCAGCACCTATCACCAGGACATGAACCAGGCGGAATACGCCGCTTTCTGTTCACAATGGATTGAAAAGGCGGGATGGGACACCCACCCCCCCGTGGCCACGGGGCTGGGTTCCGTTATCCAGTGCAACCGCAATAACCTGAAAATGCTGGTTCATTGCTGGATGGATCGCAAGCCGGTGCATGATGACGTGATCTGGCAGGGCATAAAGGAAAAGACCGACAGCAAGGCCAGCGTGGGCGCGATCGTATCAAATGCGCCCTACACGCAGGAGGCACTGCAACTGGGCAAGAAACACCGTATTTTCCTGCTCCATCATGAAGATGTGTTCAAATTCGTATCGGGCATAGAAGTGCCCGATGTCGCCTGAAACACCCAAAGGGCCGTAATCCCTATTCCTTGCGCGCC
Source organism: Komagataeibacter sp. FXV3 (assembly GCF_015155755.1). Taxonomy (GTDB): domain Bacteria; phylum Pseudomonadota; class Alphaproteobacteria; order Acetobacterales; family Acetobacteraceae; genus Komagataeibacter. The sequence goes on from NZ_VWPI01000081.1 coordinate 883, forward strand.
TGACGGGCGGCAAGCGCGTTGAAGCACAGCGCCGCACCCTGTGCCTGAACCGGATTGCCATCCAGAAAACGGGTATCATCCTCCCGCTTCTGCCCGGTCATGCGCTGGCTGCAGTAATCGAACAGCGCACGACTGTCACGCACCCGCGCGCAGTTCAGCAATCCGACAAAACTGACATATCCCGCATGGTCATGCAGTCCCGTGACGTAGGCTGCGCACTGTTTCAGGACAGGCGGGGAAATCCGGCGGGACATGATGGTGGCGTATGCCGCTTCTTCGCGCGTTGTGCAGGCATTCACGCCCGCACTGTCATGGTGCAGGGTGCAGTACTGCGCCACCGCCCCGTGCAGGTATCCCCCTTCGGTCGCGCTGTGCGCCCACTGCGCATCCGCCGCGCGGCGGTAACTGAACACCGCCGCGGCACGATCCGGCGTAATGGCGCGAAACGGCACGGGGCGCGATCCACAATACAGGGTCATGCGATAGCTGTCCGCATCATCCGGTTGGCTGGCAAAATCCAGATAGACCGGATTGAGCGGCGGCGGGCAGAGCATCCGCCCCGATGGCAGGGTCGGATTCTGTCCATAATCCACCTTGTACACAAGATGGCTGTCGCTACCCCGCTCCAGCGAAACTTCCAGAAGTTCACCATTTGTAAAATCGATCCCGCTTTCCGACAGCCGCAGTTCCCCTGTCGCGGCGGCGGTCTGGCTGTCCTGCGGGCGCAGCACGAAATACTGCGGGGCGTCCTGTGTCAGTTCGCTGCCTTCAAAACGCTCGTTATCGGCACGGGCGGGCACTGTTGCCAAACCGGCAACCATCAGCCCCCCCATGATCACACCGACGCATAATGCCCGCTGTGCAGATTCCTTTTTAAGCATGTCGAAAGGCTTTCTCGCTGATTAACTATTGTGCATTTACTGCCAAAGTTTTGGAAATAATGTTTAATTTTTAATCATAATGCTTTTATTAAGGCATCCATACTTGTCAGTCGTTATTTCGTCTGACAATGTTCATGACAGAACAACCAATTGATGATGCATGATATTTCTTTCCGTTTCTGCCCCGTTCCATACCCTGTCGCGTGCGAATGCCCTGTTTGCGGCGGCTGCGGCCTGTTGTCCGGTCATGGGAACAGGAACTGCATATTTTTTATACAGCCTTCCCCACGGAGACCATGAAGATGCCTGCTGAATTCCCGGCGCGCCCTTCGTTTTCCATCCCGGCAGGAACAACGCCCTCGTTCTTCCTTTCCACCGCGCCGACCATGGCGGAGACCAGAGCATGAGCAAACCGGACCCCGCGCTGGAAGACAGCATCCCCATCGTGCCAGAGGAGGATGATGGCTATCACAAGGGGCTGGGCGCACGCCAGATCCAGATGATCGCCGTGGGCGGCGCGATCGGGACGGGCCTGTTCATGGGGGCCGGATCGCGCCTGCAGGTAGCGGGCCCCTCGCTTGCGCTTGTCTATCTGATATGTGGCGTGTTCTCGTTCCTGATCATGCGCGCGCTGGGTGAACTGGTGATGTACCGCCCCACCTGCGGCAGCTTCGTATCCTATGCACGGGAATTCCTGGGGGAAAAAGCCGCCTTTGTCGCAGGCTGGCTGTCCTTCATGAACTGGGCCACGACCGGGATCGTCGATATCACGGCGGTGGCGATGTACATGCATTTCTGGGGTACGTTCGCCGCCATCCCGCAATGGGCCTTTGCCCTCATGGCGCTATGTATCGTCACCACGCTGAACATGGTGGGAGTCCGGTGGTTCGGGGAGATCGAATTCTGGTTCTCCCTCATCAAGATCGTGGCGCTGTGCCTGTTCCTGGTCATTGGCAGTGTCATTCTGGGCGTGCGCATGCCGGTGGGCGGACATACGACAGGACTGCACCTGATTGCGGATAATGGCGGCATCTTCCCCCATGGCCTGATCGCCAGCCTGCTGCTGGTACAGGGGGTGGTGTTCGCGTATTCCGGCATTGAACTGATCGGGACGGCCGCCGGGGAATGCGCGGATGTGCGCACCGTGCTGCCGCGCAGCATCAACAGTGTCATCTGGCGTATCGGCCTGTTCTATGTGCTGTCGGTAGTGCTGCTGGTCAACCTGCTGCCCTGGACGGCCTATCATGGCGGGACCAGTCCGTTCGTGACCTTTTTCCAGACCCTGGGCGTACCCGGTGTCGATACGATCATGAACATCGTGGTGCTGACCGCGGCACTGTCCAGCCTGAATTCCGGCCTGTATTCCACCGGGCGCGTGCTGCGCGCCATGGCGCTGGGTGGGGCGGCGCCGCAATCCCTTGCCCGCATGAATGCAAACTCGGTGCCCGCCAACGGCATCTGGCTGACAGTTGCGGTTTACCTGCTGGGGGTCGGGCTGAACTATATCGTCCCGTCACAGGTATTTGAAATCGTGCTGAACATGGCGGCAATCGGCATCATCAGCACGTGGGGTTTCATCGTGGTCAGCCAGATGAAACTGCGCCAGGCGGTCCGCAGCGGGCGCATCAGGTCAGCCGGTTTTGAAATGCCGGGAGCCCCCTTCACCTCGTGGCTGACGCTTGGCTTTCTGGCCAGCGTCCTGGTGCTGATGCTGTTTGACTATCCCAACGGCACCTGCACGCTGGCCACCATGCCCGTGGTCGCCATCATGCTGATACTGGGGTGGAAATACCTTAACAACAACAGCGGTACAGCAGACAGCAGGGACGAACAGCCACAGATCCCGACAACCTGAAAAGAAACTGGCGGGGGAACTGCCATTCCCCCGCCAGATCAACCGGCCTGCTGGCCCAGGAGCACAGCATTGATGTCCTGATATCCCCATACCTGCTGCTGCAGGGCATGTAGCAGGCACCCCATACCCTGCCCCCAATACCAATAAGGCCCGGCACGCACTGCCATGCGTGAAGGGACGTCCCGATCAGGAAATGGCCACAACCATGATTTCCTTCATACGTGCCCGCGCCGACAGGCGGCGGGGCAGCGCATCCCTGCGCAATGCGACCGCATTACCACATGACGCCGGTCGCCCCCGCAAACCAGCATCATATATTTCGATACCGGAATCAATGTTATTTGTTGCGGTATCGATTGCATCGGCCTGCGTCGGCATGCCCTCGGCCCACGCGGGCGGGACGGGGAATGGCACGGCCGCCGGGTCGCAGGGACTGCATGAAGATTATGCCCAGTGGTACACCGGGTCGCTGGTATCACCATCAGGCGCCCTGACGAAAAAGGGGGTATTCGCGTGGGAACCCTATTTCGCCTACAGCCAGCCCGTCGGCTATCTGGACAGCACGGGGCGGGGGATGTCGCTGAAGGACAAGGCGCATAGCGTATCGAACTTCACGCTGTACAAGTATTCCATCACCAATTCGATCAGCCTGCAGATGACACCGGACATAAGCTATGGCTGGCGCCGGGGGCACCATGGCGGCACGACCAGCGGGCTGAAAATGGGCGACCTGCCGGTGGATGTTATGTGGCGCTACCTTGATGCCGACCCGAAGCGTTATATCCCAGCCCTCAGCCTGTTCGTGGGGGTGGCGTTTCCATCGGGTGACTATACCAGGCTGGGCCGTGACGAGGATGGGGTGGGCACCGGCACCTATACCTTCCGCGTGGCGCTGACGGAACAGTCCACCTATACCCTGCCCGGTCATCATGAACTGCGGCTGCGCATGTGGGGCACGTTCCGCCGCGCGCTGACGCAGGCGCATATTGCCGATGTCAGCAGCTATGGCACCTCGGCCGGGTTCCGGGGACTGGCGCATCCGGGCATGTATGGGGAAAGCGGCTTTTCGCTGGAATATGGCGTCAACCAGAAATGGGTGATCGCCATGGACATGGCCCGCGACTGGGCCAACGGGTCCGTGGTGCGCGGTTACAATGCGCAGGGGAAATACCAGAACATTCTGGGGCAGGCATCGGGTGACTGGGTTATCGCCCCCGCGGTTGAATATAACTGGTCCCCCCGCTTTGGTGTTATTGCCGGTGTCACCGCGATGTTCGCGGGGCATAACACCGGACAGGTCATTTCACCGCAGGTTGCCTTCAACAGCGTGTTCTAAGGTTTTCCCGTAAAATTCTGGCAAACAATAAAAAGTTTTGGGTACCGCCTTTTTCAAAAGGCGGCATTTCCTGAAGCTTTTTGCAAAATAGGCCCTCAGGGCGTGTCGAACAGTGTCTGGATGGCATCCCCATCCGCCCCGGTCATCAATGCCAGGGCCAGAAGGATGCGGGCCTGCCGGGGCCGCATGTGACCGGCGGCCAGAATCCCGCGCTGGCATAATTCCTGCCGCCGGACCACGCCGCCGCAATACCCGCTACTGGCCTGCACCACCACGACACCACAGGCCACCGCGGCATCCAGCGCCACGTTTTCCGCAGGCGTGCACATGCCCGGCAGCATCCCCGCCGAGATGATGCCACGCGCGCCGGAAGTCACAAACGCCCGTATGGCCACGCCATCCGCGCCTGCATGGCTGTAACTGATATCCACGCGCGGGATTTCACCCCCGCTGCCATATCCCTCCGGCCAGCCGACATGACGGCGATATCCCGCGGCACGCCCGAAGAAAACCCGATTGGCCTCGATCATGCCAAGCGGCCCGAAATCGGGGGAGCGAAAGGTTTCAAGCTGATAGGTTGACGCCTTGGTCACTTCCTGCGCCGCATGGATTTCGTTATTGGCCACCACCAGCACGCCACGCCCGGCCGCATCAGGACACGACGCGACCAGCAATGCGGCGTACAGGTTGGCCGGGCCATCGGCGCTGATGGCGCTGGCGGGACGTTGCGCACCCACGACAACCACGGGACAGGGCACATCCAGCACGAGGTCAAGGAAACAGGCCGCTTCCTCCAGCGAGGAAGTACCATGCGTTATGACAACACCGTCCAGATCCGGCCAGGCCGCAATGGTCTGGTTCACAACGCTGGCCAGATCGAACCAGCGCGCCAGCGTCATCTCCACACTGTCACAGCTTGAAAAGGGAATGTCGCGCACCACGAACCGCGCCCGCACGGCTTCCGGCAGGGCAGCCAGCAGGTCGCTGCCCCCAATGCTTGCGCCAATTTCCGCGTAATCGACCGTATCACGCGGGTCCATGGAACGCCGGGCAATGGTGCCACCGGTCGCGATAATGGCAATGACAGGTCGCTGCATCCGTCTTTTCCCCCTGATCCGTATCCTGTCTGCGATCAATCACGTAGACATGAACAATTATTTTAAAATAACTTATTGATAAATAAATATAAAAATTTTCGGGTGCCGCTTTTTTTTCAAAAAGACGACATTTTTCGAAGCTTTTTGAAAAAAGCTTCATCAAAAACGCCCTTTGATTTTTAGGATATCTTAAAAGCAGGCTTTCCAAACCGGCCTACTGATAGGGACCGGGTTCCGGTTCCCACCCGGTCAGCAGGTGACGCCCGATTTCAGCATTTTTCCAGTCCACCGGATCATGCAATGACAGCGTGCGGGCATCGCGCCAGTAACGGTCCAGCCCGTTCACGTTATCCGTACCCCGCGCACCAGCCGCCGCCGGGGCATCCGACGCCGCGCGCAGCGCCGCGCGCGTGGCAACCGAACGGGCCGCACTGACGGCCATGGCGACCGCATTGCGCGATACCTGTCCATTTTCATACTGCACCAGCATCGTGCCCGCCTGCATCACGCTGCAATAGGCAGCAAACAGGTCCGCCCCGATTTCACCCAGCAGGCGGCGCACATAGGGATCCTGATCCGCGCTCTCCACGTCCGCAGCCCCCCAAGGCCGTGCGCGTTCGGGCACGAAAGCACAGACCGCGCGCAACGCCCCGATGCCGATACCGGTCAGGATGGCGCTGAAACCCGCCTGAAAACGCAGGGCGACATGCTGGGGCAGCACCGCATCCGGGTCCAGCGCGTTCCATTGGCCGCCCACCTTTACGTCTTCCAGCGTCACGGTGCCGGAATCCGTCGCCCTCTGGCCCATGCGGTCCCAGTCATGGTGCAAGACAAGGCCGGGCGCATGACGCGGCACAAGGTCCATACGCACGCCCGCGCGGACTGATCCCAGCCGTTGCGCCCGCACGGGATCAAAGGACGATACGGCGATCAGGTCCGCCCCGGATGCGCCAGTGGCATAGATCTTGCGTCCCGACAGGGCATGCGTGCCATCGGGGCAGGGCCGCGCCAGTGTTTGCAGGAAACCGTCAGCCGTGCGTCCGTTTTCGGCCACCGCCATGCCAAGGATGGCATGATCGTGTACGATACGATGCGCCAGGCGCTGGCGCAGGTCGGGTGGGGAATAGGCGAATATCTCGCGCACCAGATCATCATGCACCTTGTAGATCTGGGCCACTGCCGGATCGGCCACGGCAATACGCAGCATGAGTTCCAACGACAGGTCCTGCGCCATGCCCAGCCCACCCCATGCGCACGGCACGGCCAGCGCAAGGATACCCGTGGCCTTCAGCGCGGCGATCGCCTGATGGGGATAGCCCCCCGCGCGGTCACGGGCTGTGGCAGTCGGCGCGATTTCGCTATCAAGCACATGTTGTACCCGCAGCAGCACCGCCCCTGCCGGCCCGGAAACCTGCCGCACAGGGAACAGGTCACGCAGCAGTGGCGGCAGCAGATGGTCCCGCATCGGTACAGTTGTCATGCCAAAAAGATAGACATGCTGGGACAGGGCATCAACCACCCTGCCCCGGTCGGGTCAGCCACCAGCCTGCCTGCGGGCGGCGGCGCGGATATCGCTCAGCGTCAGCAGCCAGATCACGAACCCGCCCATGGCCAGGCAGCACCCGACCCAGCCCACGGATTCCCAGCCCAGACCAGCACTGATCGCCATGCCGCCCAGCATGGGGCCAATCGCGTTGGCCATGTTGAATGCGCTCTGGTTCATGGCCGCGGCCAACGCCTGCGCATCGACCGCGACACTCAGCAGGCGTGACTGGATCACGGTACCCAGTCCACCACCACACCCGATCATGAACACGATCGGCATCATGCCCCACACGGAATGCACCGAACCGGGAAAACCGGCCAGAGCGGCGGCATTGACCAGCAGCGTGCCGCCAATGGTCGGCATCATCTTGCGATCCGCCGCCCATGCGCAGGCCATGGTGCCCACCGTCATGCCCACGCCAAAGACCGCCAGCATGACCGGCGTCATGTAGGCCGGGGCATGGGTCACTTCCTGCAAGATGGAGGCAAGGTAGGTATAGACGCAGAAAATACCCCCGAACCCCACGACGCCAATGCCCAGCGTCAGCCAGACCTGCCGGTTGCGCAGGGCCCGGATCTCGGTCATGGCGCTGGCATTGGGGCGCGCCGGGTCGGTAGGCACGAAGCGCATGATCAGCAGCATGGTCAGCAGCGCCAGTCCCGCGATCAGCACGAAGGCCCAGCGCCACCCCACCATCATACCCAGCCCGTTGGCCATCGGCACGCCACCAATCGTGGCGATGGTCAGGCCCAGCACGACCCGCGCCACCGCCTGCGTGCGCCGGTTTTCCGGCACCAGCGAGGACGCGACAATACCCGCCGTGCCAAAATACGCGCCATGCGGCAGCCCGCTTATGAACCGGCACAGCAGCAAGCACAGGTAATTGGGGGCCAGTGCGGTCAGGCCATTACCAAATACATACAGGACCATCATGCCGATCAGCAGGTATTTGCGGCTGTATTTCGCACCCAACATGGCAATCAATGGGGCACCGACGCACACACCGGCGGCATAGGCCTCGATCGCATGACCGGCCTCGGGCACGGTGACGTGCATGTCCGCCGAAATCATGGGCACCAGACTCATGGCCGCGAATTCGGCCGTGCCAATGGCAAATCCCCCCAGCGCGAGGATGAAGAAAATCAGGCCGGGATGACCGGAAGGCTGCACGGGCGCACGAACGCCCCCACGCGCGATGGTGATTGTATCAGTCATGCATATGCTCTGGACAAAAAGAAAAAAGCGCACTTCCGTACGCTTCGTTTTGTCGCCGATACACCCATGCCGGGTTACCTACAAGCCTGCGTTGACGCATCCCCTCCGGACGGTTTCCCCCATCAACGGCCATAAAGGGCGGAAAACGTTTCTTCCGCCTTTCAGTGACATGTTTTTTCAAAATATTACGCGGACCTGCCGGGCTATCCGCAACGCCATACCCCGTCCTGTCCCACGGCTTCCGCCTGTTGTCGGATGCGGGCCAGCATGCGCCGCCGGATCAGGCCGCTTACGGGCCGGATCACATACCAGTACGGCGCGAAACGTCGCCATAAGGCCGGCGTGGGACAGGACACCCGTGTCTCGGTCACCAGCAGGGACTGGCCGACTGCCGCGGGTTCGACCGTAAAGCCCATAACCAGCCTGCACACATTCCTGTGCTGGCAGGCCAGAAAATCCGCACGTGATGCGATATCGACCAGTCCGTAATCCATCCGCCAGAACGCCCCGGCCAGCCCCAGAACCATTTCCCGATCGCCCACACGGCCAAGGGGTGTGAAATCATCCAGATCAAGTGTCCTGCGCTGCGACAGGCCCAGCAGGCGCGCGGGTCTTTCGCGCAGGCCGATGGCCAGACGGATCAGGGGATCATCCTGGGCACGATAACGGCTGATGCAATCCATAATGGTCTTACCTGTGGCATGGATGCGCAGGGCGTGGCGTTCCCGGAAGGTAAAACAGGGCAGCAGGTCGTCAATCAGGGCCATGATCATGCCTTCATGCAAAAAGAAGCGTTCCAGCCCCATCCTACAGGCATAAAAAAAGACGCCGAAGCGTCTGACCCGTCTTATTCATCATGACCTGCTGGCCGCCGGCCATTCCCACATTAACGTGGGAATTCCGGCTGCAGGGGTATCAGGACAGAAACCCCCAGGCTCAGGCAGCGCGATCGGACACGATGGTGGCAACCATCAGGGCAGCGATCATGGGCAGGAAAGCAACCATGGTCAGGGAAGACATGGCGTTCACGGAATGGGCAATCATGGTGCTGACGTTTTCAATAAACATGTTTCGGTTCCTCTGGTGTTGAGTTGGTAAGCCGGAAAGAACACCAGAACCGAAATACTCGCAATGGAAATCATACGCCCGTTTGGGGTGATTTACTGATCATTACATGATGAAAATATTATAATTGTCCAACAAATACTCAAAATGTAGCAAACCGTCAGGTATCCATTTTGGATGGAAAGAAAATATGCAAAAAAAAATGGCAACCCCTTTTACGGGCTTGCCATTGTCGCCGTAAAGCAGATTAAAGTATGTGCAACTGCACGCAATTTAATCAATTTACTTCACGATTTCGTGAGGTCGCTTGGGTCTTTTTTGCCGTCTACCGGACCGGGCGGGAGGCATCCAAACCCCGCTTTGGGGATGCACTGAAAAAACAGTCGTATTTTCAATAACCTGACTTATCCTTCCCGTCCAGCCTAAAAACAGGTCATTCCTCATTAATCGAAAAATGACCTGTCCGCCGCCGGTCAGGGCAATTCGGGGGTTTCGATTCCATAATCGTACCGCCGCACCGCCTGCCCCATCGCTTCCAGCCCGGCTGGCGCATCCATGGGGGTGAAACCAACCTCGATAAAAACGAGTCCTTCATGCTGCTGCGCCTGCGCCAGCGCGGTATCCAGTTCCGCCCGGTCACCGGCCTTCAGCGACAGCACCGCCGCGGCATCACCGCCCATCGCCGCAGGCAGGGCGGCATAATTCCAGTTGGCGATGTCGTTATAGACAGCCTGCGGGCCAAGGATCATGCGTTCGATGGTATAGCCACCGTTATTGACCAGGAAGATCGTGATATTGCACCGCAGCCGCAGCAGGGTGGACAGTTCCTGTGCCGTCATCTGGAACGACCCGTCGCCGATAAACAGCACATGCCGCCGCTCCGGCAGGGCAAGGCATGCCCCAAGACTTGCTGGAAGCGAATAACCGATTGCCGCCCAGACCGGCTGGACCAGCAGGCTGCATCCGGCGGGCAGACGGGCATGCAGCATTGCCACCATGGATGACCCGTTATCGGCGCCCACGATGTCACCCGGCTGCAGGAAGGCTTCAATCCGTTGCCAGAATGCCGCCTGCCCCCATGGCTGTGCATCAGGCGACGCCGGTGCGGCATGATCAGGCGATGCGGGCAGCGCCGGACATGCGGGCGGCATGCCCCCCATTTTCCGCGTCACGGCATCAAGCAGGTCGCCAGCGGTAAGGCCCTGCATGTTTTTACCATCACAGGTCAGGCTGAACGGCTGCACGTCTATCAGCGCACCGGGCTGCAGTTCCTGTGAGAAATAACCCGAGGTGGAATCGACAAACCTGACACCCAGACCGATCACGCAATCAGCATTCCTTACATAATCCGCAACACCTGGGGCAGATGCGTGGCCCCCATACGGACCCAGCCACAACGCCCCGGATTCCGGCAGCAGCGTGCGCGCGGTGGACAGGGCTGCATAGGGAATGCCGCGCTGCGTACACAGGCGCAGCACAAGGTCGTGCAATCCGTACTGGCGCACCATGGCGTCCACCAGCACCACGGGCTGGCGTGCCTGCGCAATGCGCTGCACCACCCACCCGACCGCCTGCGCCAGCAGGGCGGGATCCGATTTTACAACCGTCGGTGACGGCGGCGGCACGTCAACATCCACATAACAGATGTCGGAGGGGAACTGGATATAGACCGGGCGCTTGTGCGTCTGCACGGCGTGCAGCACGCGATCGGTTTCCGTCACGGCGGTTGCAGGCAGCAGGCGGGCGCTGGCAACCGTAAACTGCTGGTAGCAGACCATGACGTTATCGTAATCGCCATCGGCCAGGGTGTGGTGCACCAGGGCGCGCGACTGGATGGCATGCATGGGCGGCATGCCCGAAATCACCACCACCGGCACGCCTTCCGCGCACGCACCCGCCACGGCGGACAGCGCGGACAGGTCACCCACGCCATAGGTTACCAGCACGGCCCCGATACCCGACATCCGCGCGTCGCCATCAGCCGCATAGGCGGCATTGAGTTCATTGCAGGTGCCAATGAACTCAATGCCGGGCGTGCGTTCGACCAGTTCAAGGAATTCGAGGTTATAATCCCCCGGGACGCCATAAATGCGCGAAACACCGATATGCCGGAGCCGGTCCAGCAGCATACTTCCGATTGATCCGCGCATGCCGTCACTTCCCTAACCTGTTGCCTCCCGGCCTGAATTGGCCGGGCGGGATTCAATAGATATCAAAATCATTGTTTCCCGTGGATGAAAAGGCCATGCGCCGTTCGGTCAGGTTCAGAATCCATGAAGACATGTCCGACCGGGTCCGGGGGAACGGCAGGCGATGCACCATGGAGCGCATGCTGTAGAATTTGCGATACATGGTCTGGATGCGCTGTTCCATCTGGCCCGGCGTGCAGTTCTTGGGCCAGATATGGCAGACCTGCCCGGGCCAGCGGTCGATGTCCTCGGGGTCGATGATGCGGCCGGCCTTTTTCATGCGTTCGAACAGGGCCGTCCCCTTGGTGGGGGTCAGGATGTTGAAATAGGCCGCAGGCACCTTGTGCGCCTCAAGGAAGGACAGGGTCGCGTTATAGACATCGGGATGTTCATCATCATAACCGAAGATGAAGTTGAGCGAGTAGCTGATGTCACGCTTGCGCAGGTTGTCAAACATCTCGCCATAACGGCTGGCCTTGTTCCAGCCCTTCTTCATGCCCTGCAGCATTTCTTCATCAATGCTTTCGATGCCGATATTCACGTGCATCACGCCGCTGCGCTGGGCCAGGTCAAGGAAAGCGGTATCAAGGCACAGATTGGATGACCACAGCGTGGACCAGCGGATCTTCAGCGGTACCAGGCCCTCCATCAGTTCCATCGCGCGGCTTTTCTTGCCGCCAAAATTACTTTCCCCGAAAAAGAAGTGGCTGCCCTTGTCCTTGATCCGCTCCAGTTCGGCCACCATCTGGTCCACCGGCCGCCAGCGGTAGCGCCCGCCCAGATAGAAGCGTTCCGAACAGAAATCACACACGAACGGACACCCGCGTGAGGACTGCACCGCGAACGTGCGGAAAGGCCCGAATTTCTTCAGGTCCAGCAGTTCATAACGCGGCGGCGGCAGGTCGTTGAGTTCCTTCAGGGGCGCTGCGCGATAGATCTTCTGCAGCCGGTCGGCGGCCGCGTCCTCCAGCATAGTTTTCCAGATCGGTTCGGCTTCCCCCACGCCCACGGCGTCACAGTGTTCGGCGGCTTCGTCGGCATAGAAGAAGGCGTGCGGGCCACCCATGATGACCTTGACCCCACGGCGGCGGAACTCAGCCGCGATGTCATAGGCGCGTGGGGAATGCAGCGTCCACGCCGACAGGGCGACCACATCCACCGGCACATCGAAGTCGATGTCCTCAAGCTGTTCATCCAGCAGGGTGACCGTCCATTCCCGCGGGGTCAGGGCAGCAAGGTACGGCAGGGCGAGTGGCACCATCTGCCGTCGCTTGGTCTTGAAAATGGTCCGGTCGGTCTTGGACCGGTAATGCGATGGCTGGATAATCAGCAGCTTGAGATCTGTCTTGGACATGCTTCAGCTCTATGGACCCGGATGTGGTAAGGAATATCCTGATAAATAACTCTTTCTCATATCGTACGTTTTTTGTCCCACATGTCCACTGCACGAAATAAACAGCACCTAATCATTCATCTTTGTATAGAATACACATATTTCACCTATCAAAAAATTGCATGATTATTTATTTTATCATTACTATTATTACTTTTTTATTATTTACATAATTTTTGATTATTATTTAAATCATTATCTAAACTCGAATATTACACATATCTGGTTAAAGCCTGCTGCATATCTGCGTTTCAGCCAAAAGAATGCCTGCAGCCCGCAATGTCTCGCGGTCCCACGTCATTGGAGCACAAGAAAACATCACAAGGCCGCACCCGCCACGCCCGTTCACGGCGCAGGCGACACGGCATGCCCACGGGATGCTGCGGGCAATCCATCATTTCTGGCGGAAATACTGGCGGACCATGCGACATGGTCCGGTTGGTACGGCCTGCCGTGCCACATTCCATGGCATCCGGCAGGCTGTACTGCAGTCTCATGCCACGCGGAATGGCATGTTCACCCAAAGACGCGCGGGCTTACGGTCCGGGCCAGTCCAGATCAGGTGAGGTCCCGGTCACGCCATCATGCTCCAGCATGTCGATAATGGCAGCGGCCGTTTCCTCTACCGAGCGATGGGTCACGTTTATGACCGGCCATTTATGTCGTGTGCACAGACGCCGCGCCCATTGCAGTTCTTCCTGCACGCTCTGCGGGTCGATATATGGCCTGACCGAGGTTGCAGACATGCCGGGGGTTGCGATCGAACGGCCGGGCAGCATCATCCCCACGCGTGAACGCCGGATTTCCAGCAAGGTATAAGGGTCAATCGTCAGCCCCACCACCAGGCCGGGAAAATCCTGCAATGCGGCCGGCAGCGGCGCATTTGGCACCAGCGGGATATTGGCCGCCCGTATCCCACGGTTGGCAAGGTAGAAGCAGGTCGGTGTCTTGGACGTGCGCGATACGCCCACCAGAACCACATCTGCCTTGGTCAGGTCCGTCGTTTTCTGCCCGTCATCATGAGAAATGACGTACTGCATCGCGTCGATACGCCGCCGGTATGTATCATCCATCACATACTGGCCGCCGGGGTGGCGTTCGGCCACGATCCCGGTCTGCTGTTCCAGGAAATGGATGGTGCCATCAAGGATGTTCTTGACCTGCACCCCCATGCGCGCACACCCCATGCGCAGCATGTTCTGCAGGTCCGGGGAGGTCAGCGAGGACAGCACCGGCCCCGGTTCATCCCCGATCCCGGCCAGCACGCGCGCAACCTGCACGCGCGTGCGGATCAGGTTCCAGTTACGTGGTGAAAACGCCGCCCCCTGAAACTGGGCGCTGCAGGCGCGCATGACCGCCTCCAGCGCCTGCCCTGTCGCTTCGGAGACAAGATGCAGGATAACTTCGCCCATGGCCCTGCCTGACAGGACGCCCCACGCCGGGTGGGGCGTCCCTGATGGTTATGTTGCGTGCGAACGGCCTGCCTCAGGCAGCCTGCCCGGCCTTCTGCCGTGTGGCCAGCGCCGCCTGTGCCGCGGCAAGACGGGCCACCGGCACGCGGAAGGGCGAGCATGAGACGTAATCCAGCCCGACTTCATCAAAGAAGGCGATGGAATCCGGATCACCGCCATGTTCACCACAGATGCCCAGCTTCAGGTCCGGGCAGGTCTGCCGCCCGCGTTCCACACCCAGGCGGACCAGCGCGCCCACGCCATCACGGTCAATGGACACGAACGGGTCGCGCGGCAGCAGGCCGTTATCAACATAGTACGGCAGGAACGAACCCGCATCATCGCGCGACAGGCCGAATGTCGTCTGCGTCAGGTCATTCGTCCCGAACGAGAAGAAATCGGCATATTCCGCGATCTTGTCCGCCTGCAGCGCCGCGCGGGGCAATTCGATCATCGTGCCGATGTAGTAGTTGAGGTTCGTGCCCTCTTCCTTCAGCACGCGTGCGATCTCGTCTTCCGCAGCACGGCGGGTGGTGGCCAGTTCGGCCTGCGTCGCCACCAGCGGGATCATGATTTCAGGACGGATGGGCTTGCCCAGTTCCTTTTCCACCATAACCGCCGCCTGGATCAGCGCGCGCACCTGCATGGCATAGATTTCCGGGCTGGTCAGACCAAGGCGGCAGCCACGGTGGCCCAGCATCGGATTGGTTTCAGCCAGTGCGGCACAGCGCGCGCGCACATCATCCACGCTCTTGCCCAGTGCGTTCGCCACTTCGGCCATTTCAGCTTCGGCATGCGGCAGGAATTCATGCAGTGGCGGATCCAGCAGGCGCACCGTCACCGGCAGACCCGCCATGATACGGAACAGGCTGGCAAAATCATCACGCTGGAACGGCAGCAGGGCGGCAATCGCCTTCTGTCGCACGGCTTCGTCATCAGCAATGATCATCTGGCGTACGAAACCGATCCGATCAGGACCGAAGAACATGTGTTCCGTACGGGCCAGGCCAATCCCCTCCGCCCCGAAGCGACGTGCGGTCCGCGCATCGTCCGGTGTTTCGGCATTGGCCCGCACGCCAAGACGGCGCACCGTGTCCGCCCAGCCCATGAGCGTATTGAAATCATCCGACAGCGTGGGTTCAATGGTCGGCACACGACCAAGGTAGACCGCCCCCGTCCCGCCATCGAGCGTGATCCATTCACCCTGCGCCACGGTGTGCGACCCGACGGTCATGGTTCCTGCCGCGTAATCGACATGAATACTGCCCGCACCCGCCACGCACACGCGGCCCATGCCACGCGCGACAACGGCGGCGTGCGACGTCATGCCGCCACGGGTGGTCAGCACGCCACGGGCGGCGTGCATGCCATGCACGTCCTCGGGCGAGGTCTCGATCCGGACGAGGATCACATCCTCCCCCTTCGCCGCGCGGGCTTCGCATTCCTCCGCCGTGAACACGACGGCACCGGCGGCGGCTCCAGGCGAGGCCGGAAGCCCACGGGTCAGCTGCACGCGTTCGGCCTTGGGGTCCAGCGTGGGATGCAGCAGCTGGTCAAGGGATGCGGCGGGAACGCGCTGGATGGCTTCTTCCTGCGTAATCAGCCCCTCGCGCGCCATGTCGATGGCAATCTTGAGTGCCGCCGCGGCCGTGCGCTTGCCGTTACGGGTCTGGAGAATGTACAGGACATTGCGCTGGACGGTGAATTCGATGTCCTGCATGTCCTTGTAATGGGTTTCCAGCACGGAACGCACACGCAGCAGCTCGGCATAGGCTTCGGGCAGCGTGGTTTCCATCGGGTGCTGACCGGCCTCGGCACGGGCGCAGGCCATGGGCTGCGGGGTACGGATGCCCGCCACCACGTCCTCGCCCTGCGCGTTGATCAGGTATTCACCATAGAAAATGTTTTCACCCGTCGACGGGTCGCGCGTGAAGCATACGCCGGTGGCGCAGTCATCGCCCATGTTGCCAAACACCATGGACTGCACATTGACCGCAGTCCCCCACGAAGCCGGGATTTCATGCAGCTTGCGGTACGTATTGGCGCGCGGGTTCATCCATGAGCCGAATACCGCGCCAATGGCGCCCCAAAGCTGGTCATGCGGGTTGGTGGGGAATTCGGTCCCGGCATGGGTGCTGATGATATGGCGGTAGTCCACCACGATGGCGCGCCACTGGTCAGCCGTGACGGCCGTATCGTCTTCCACGCGGTTTGCGCGCTTGAACTGTTCAAGCACGTCCTCGAAATGGTGATGCGGCACGCCCATCACGACCGAGCCGTACATCTGGATGAAGCGGCGGTAGCTGTCCCACGCGAACCGCGCGTCACCGGAGGAGCGGGCAAGCCCTTCCACCGTTTCGTCATTCAGGCCCAGGTTCAGCACGGTATCCATCATGCCCGGCATGGACACGCGCGCGCCGGAACGGACCGAGACCAGCAGCGGCGCGTTAGCATCGCCAAAACGCAGGCCCATCGACTGCTCGACCCGGTTCAGGGCGGCGGCGACCTGCGCCTCCAGCGCGGCGGGATACTTCCGGCCATTTTCATAAAAGGCCGAACAGACTTCCGTTGTAATGGTAAAGCCCGGCGGTACGGGCAGGCCATTTGCAGCCATTTCCGCCAGGTTGGCACCCTTGCCGCCCAGAAGGTTGCGCATATCCGCGCGCCCCTCGTTCAGGCCATCTCCGAAGCTGTATACCCATTTGGTCATGTCTGTTCGTTCCTACGCGCGTCCGTCTGTCAGAAATGACGCCTGATCCGGAACAGGGTAAAAAAACAGGCGACCGCGCTATTAGTATTGTTTGTTGTTGGCAGGTCCGGGCATTGAAAATAACCGCCACGGGCAAGCGCGGGCAATCACTATTTTAGCGCACCGTATGATTGATGCCGACTGCCCCCGACATGGCGACAGGCATGACCAACAGGAAAAATTTTCCATAAATCTTTATTTTACAATGCATTATATGAGATTTTTTATCCCTGACGGGCGCAGCAGGGCATGACGAAGCGCCTTAAATATTATATTTAATGATATTAGTTATTATTTTTTTAAATTAGTTTTTAGTCAATTCCATTCTGCCAAAGCATGTTCAGCAGTTGTGCAATGCAACAAAAGAATTGCGCAGCGCACAATAATAAAAACGTAATTACAAAAAATATCCTTAAAAATTTCAAAATTACTTTGAAACCATCTCAATTATGTTGACACCTGCGCCCTGTTTCCAGAAACATCCCTTGCGGCCACACAAAAAAACAAGAAGTCACGGTCAAAATGAAAAAAACCATATTCCTCCTCCTGCCCTTTGCGGGTCTCCTGTGGGTTCCGTTGTACAACCGGCATGACCCGGTGCTGTTCGGCTTCCCGTTTTTCTACTGGTACCAGTTTGCGTGGGTTCCGGTCACATCCGTCCTGATCTGGATGGCATGGAAAACGGACCGTCAGTCATGAACACAGCAATCCTGCCTGACAATGCCGCCATCAGCGTATTCGTCGTCTGTTTCGTTGCCACCATCATGCTGGGCAGCACGGTGCGGCTATGGCGACCGCTGCTGAACCGCCGCAAGCGCACAGACAGTCATAGCGAAGGGGAAGAATGGGGACTGGGCGGGCGTGAATTCGGCGCCTGGGTCACATGGTTTCTGGTGGGCGGGGATTTCTACACCGCCTATACGGTCATTGCCGTACCGGCGCTGGTCTATTCCACCGGGGGGTTCGGTTTCTTCGCGCTACCTTACACCATTATCGTCTATCCCTTCATTTTTGCCGTCATGCCCTGGCTGTGGACCATCGCGCGTGACGGTGGCCATGCCACGGCGGCGGATATCGTACGTGCGCGTTTTGGCAGCCGGACGCTGGAACTGATGGTGGCGGTCAGCGGGCTTGTCGCCGTGCTGCCCTATATCGCGCTGCAGCTGATCGGCATCCGCACGGTGATCGAGGCGCTTGGCTTCACCGGCATGCTGCCGCTGCTGATCGCATTTGTCTCCCTTGCCGCCTATACGTGGCTGGGTGGGCTGCATGCCCCCGCGCTGACCGCCTTCATCAAGGACGTGATGATCTATATCGCGGTGCTGGCGGCGGTCATCATCGTGCCGATCCACCTTGGCGGGTACGGGGCCATGTTCCATTCGGCAGCCAGCCACCTGCCCGGCGTGCCGGACGGCCATATCGTGGCGCAGGGACAGGTGGTGCCCTATGCGACACTTGCCCTGTCCTCGGCCTTTGCCGCCTTTCTGTATCCCCATACGCTGACCGGGATCCTGGCGGCGAAATCGGCCGATACGATCCGGCAGAATGCGGTTTTCCTGCCTGCCTATACCATTGTGCTGGGACTGATCGCGCTGCTGGGGCTTATGGCGCATGCGGCGGGGATCGTGACGACGTCCTCATCCCAGGTGGTGCCGCAGCTTTTCCTTGCGATTTTCCCGTCATGGTTCGCAGGGTTCTGTTTTGCCGCAATCGCCGTGGGAGCGCTGGTACCCGCATCCGTCATGGCGATCGGGGCGGCCAACCTGATCATGCATAACATCCTGCCCCACCGCAGCGACTCGGTAACCGGTTCGCGCGTGGCCGGATTCGCGGTCAAGGTTGGCGCGCTGGGCTGCGTAATCTTCCTGAACGCCAAATTCGCCATCGACCTGCAGCTGCTGGGCGGGGTCATCATCCTGCAGACCTTTCCCGCACTGATCATGGGGCTGCTGCCGCTGCGCCTGCCCGCCCCCGCGCTGGTCGCGGGGTGGGTAATCGGGTCGGTTACCGGGCTGGGGCTGTGCTGGATTGATGGGTTGAAGCCGGTGCATCCGGTCGCGTTTGCCGGTTTTTCGGCGTCCGTTTCAACCGGGCTGCTGGCGCTGGGCATCAATATTGCCGTGACCCTGCTGCTGGGGGCCGTGATCCGGCTGGCGCTGGGGGCTTCCCCATCCACCCTGCGTCCGGGCAGCATCCGGCGCTGAACCCTGCCCGGCGTTCATGTGGTGTGGAACCGTCACATGAACGCATCCCTGGCATTTTCACAAAATTACGGCCCCTGTCATATGACCGGGGCCGTTTTCTGTATTGGCGCGGGCTGGATGCGCATGTCAGGCCATGCGTACCGGAAAGAATCCGGCGGGCCGAGACTGTTTGAAAGCAGCCCCGGAAACAAAGCCTTTCGGGCGTTGCCTTTTCCCATAAAAGGCAACGAATCCTGAAGCTTTTTGAAAAAAGCTTCACCAAAAACTTTTAAGATTGCATGGGTTTGCAGAGATGACTGTCCACATAGTCCTCTACATTGCCTGTGACACGATTTCAGCATGCCTGTTCATGGTATCCGCAATGTTCGCGCGGCCCTGACGGGCAATCTGCCGCAACAGGCACACCACGCCTGGTACACAGTTGCCGCACTGGGCACGACATCCCTTGGATTCATAAACTTCCTTAGGCCGGACAGCCCCATTACGCGCGGCTGTTTCCACATCTGTATCGGTCAGCATATTGCAGGAGCAGACAAACATTTATCTATCCCAATCGATGATGTGGACACACCATAATCACGAATGAGAACAAATCGCAATACACTTATTTCGCGCTATCTGAAGCAGTGAGCACTTGCCGGTCTCCCACGCCGGATTCATATTCACATGTTACCATTACCATTACGTGCGATAATTTTGTAAGGGTTTGGACAAACCGGGCATCCTGTCCTGTCGTCTCCTTCCTGCGTGGCCGCAATATCGTGACAACAATGACTGCAAGACCGGAACCTGCAATCCGCCCTTCCCCTTGCAGGGAAACAAAGGGGGCAGCCATGGCCACGTCGTTGCACATGGCAGATGAAATCGACAGAATAAGCAGCAATATCAATCACCGGCATTGGCGTAGTCATTGCCAGATATCCATACCGGTACGGGGCGGTGGGCATGAAAATATATTCCGATCAGGAAACGCGCGACTTCCTGCCGTTTCCCCCCCTGGTCAACGCGCTGGCACTCGCCATGCAGGAACTGGAACGGGGCCAGATCCAGTGTCCGGAACGGACAACCGTGCGCACCCATAACCATGCAGGTGCGCTGATGACCATGCCATCGGTTGGCCGCGATATCATGGTCACAAAACTGCTGACCCTATTTGGCGGCAATCCCGCCCTTGGCCTGCCAACCATACAGGGCCAGGTCATCTGCGCCGAAGCCTGCACCGGGCGTTTCCTGTTCACGCTTGACGGGCCAACCGTCACCATGCGCCGCACCGCCGCAGTCAGCATGCTGGGTATCCGCACGCTGGCGCGCGGCCCGGTCCGGCGCGTGCTGGTCATTGGCACCGGCACGCAGGCACTGGCCCACCTGCAGGCATTATGCGCCCTGTATCCCGGCATTACCGTTGCCATTCGCGGGCGCACGCTGCAACGGGCACGGGATTTCTGCCTGGAACACCAGACACCCGCCCTTACCCTGCGCCCTGAAAAAGCGCAGGAGGAACCGTTTGATGTCATAATCACCGTCACGGCCAGCACGTCGGTCATTTATAATGAACCCGCCCGCGCGGACTGTCTGGTCATTGGTGTAGGCGCCTACCGGACCGACATGGTTGAAATCGGACCGGATACCATAGCAGGCAGTTCGCTGTACGTGGATGACGCCATCGGCGCACCGGTCGAGGCGGGCGACCTGTATCAGGCTGGTGTGGACTGGAACAATGTCCATCCCCTGTCCCGCGCACTGGATGACGGGCCGCCTGCTGATGGCAGACCCGTTTTTTTCAAATCCGTCGGATGTTCCGCATGGGATCTGGCAGCCTGCCGGGTGGCGCGCCTGCATGGGGCGGAATAACCCTGTACCGAGATCCGTTTCCCACCCTGCAGGAGGATAATGGCCATGAACCAGATAAACAGCCCTGCGCAGACAATCTATGTCGCGCATGAATATTACGATATCCGCGCGGAACTGGAAAAACGCCCTGGCAGTCCCCCCTGTGTGCAGGTCCAGACATTCACGCAGTTGGAACAGATCATACCACAGGCAGAAATACTGGTAGTGTCCATGTTATGGCGCGACACCCTGCTGGAACGCGCGCCAAGGCTGAAACTGATACAGTCCATCAGTTCGGGGGTGGAGCAGTTTGATCTGGAACAGATCAGGGCACGCAACATCCATCTGTGCAATGCGCGCGGGGCGAATGCCGCCGCGGTTGCCGAACATGCGCTTGCCCTGATGCTCAGCCTGTCACGCCGGCTGTATGAGGCACGCGATAACCAGCACCGCACCCACTGGTCGGGCACCGGCATGGATGGCCGCCCCCGCCTGCAGGAACTGACCGGCAAAACGGTGCTGATCGTGGGCATGGGCACCATTGGCGACCGGCTGGCGCGGATCTGTCTGGCGCTGGGCATGCGCGTCTGTGGCATGCGCCACAGCACGCGGCCGCTGGATGTGCCCGGCGTTACACAGGTTATGGCCGATGACCTGCATGCCGCCATGGGTCAGGCCGATCATATCGTGCTGACCTGCCCCCTGACCCCACAGACCGAAGGGTTGATGAACCAGCGCGCCTTTGCCGCCATGAAGCGCGACGCCTGCCTTATCAACGTGGCGCGTGGGCGGGTCGTGGATGAAACCGCCCTGATCGCCGCCCTGCGCACGAACGCCATCGCGGGTGCTGCCCTCGACACCTATGCGGATGAACCGCTCCCCCCCACTTCCCCGCTGTGGCAATTGCCCAATCTGGTCATGACCAGCCATGTCGCGGGGGAAACGCAGTTCTATGAACACAATGTCGTGGATATTTTACTGGACAATATCAGGGCGCTGGAAACCGGCGGTCCGTTGCGTAACCAGATTGTATGAAAATATGAAGCATAAAGAAAATTGTGGTGAAGCTTTCTCAAGCTTCAAGGAATGCCGCCTTTTTGGGAAAAGGCGGCACGCATAAATTTTTTATTATTGTTCAGATACTTTCCCCGGCATGCTTTTTCAGCATGATCAGCGCAAGCAGATAGACAACCAGCCCTCCCACTGAAAACAATG